>NZ_AZRK01000042.1 GCF_002895485.1 Petrotoga sp. 9PWA.NaAc.5.4 | reverse complement strand
TTTCTACTATGTTTTGTACGTCCTTGGCGTTGCTTGCTAATTTTTCTACTTCTTTTTGGCTTTCTTTGGTTTGTTCTACTGCTTCTTTCACTGCTTCACTTATACTTATTATTATTTGGCTCCCTTGGTGGGCTGCTTCGTTTGTCTTTTCTGCTTCTTCGCTTAATCTTTGGGCATCTTGCGATACGCCTTGGGCTGCTCTTGCTACTTCATCTACTCCTGATGTTACTTCTTCTGTAAATGCTGCAGAGTCTTCTAAATCTTTTTCAATATCTTCAGTTTTTGTTAAAATATCTTGCTCACTTTTCGAAAACTTTTCAGAAAGATAAGAAAGTTCCTTTGAAGATTTTTCAATGTTAATACTAGTCTCTTTAACTTGACTAAATGTTGTTTTTAATTTATTAATCATATAGGCTAATTCTTTGGAGATAATACCTATTTCATCATTACTTGAAGTGTCAAAATCAACATTTAGATTTCCTTGTTCTATTAAATTAACTTTTTCTTTCATTTTATCAATTGGATTAGTAATGGATCGCATGAAAAATACTGACAATACTACCGCTAATATTATAACTATTAAAGCTAATAAAGCTATATTCAATGATTTTCTTAAAGGTTCTGAAATTATCTCTTGTCTATTTATTGAAGAAAGTATGGTCCAATTAAATTCTGGAACTTTTAAATAATAAATGTATTCATTGTTTTGGGTTATTACTCCCATGTCATTTTCTAATTGAGGAATAAAATATTTCGAATTACTTGCTGTAGATGCTAAAATATTATTTTCACTGTCAACTATATAATTTATCTGTGATTGATAAGAAAACTTGGAAATAATTGATATGAATGATTCGTAGTTTATGTCTAATCCTAAAACACCTTCTCTTGAAGAAGATACAAAACTTTTAGCAAAGGTTAAAGTTGGTAATTTAGTAATAGGCTGAATATATAATGGAGTCACAACTATTTGGTCAGATATCATTGCTTTTTTAGCCCAAATACTTTCTATGGGTTTGTATTCTTTTGGAATCTCTGTTGCTGGTTCAATGATGAAGGTTCCATCCTGTAAAACAACATATATATGTGTAATTTCAGAAAAAGAATTAACAATATTTGGAAAATTTTGAAACATCCAATTCAATCCATTTTTTTCTAAATTGGCTGAAACATATCCCGTTAGTTCGTTAATTGGGGTAAAAAATTTAATTATGGCTTCTTTTTGGGTTTGTAGTTGATTCAAAATATTGCTTTCTGTATGTTCCATGATTGTTGTATAATAGTTGTAGAAGCTGAAAATAGAGATTAAAATTAATGGAATAATAGATATTATTATTATTAGTAAAAATAATTTAAATCTAATTTTCATAGGGATTCCCCCCTGATGATTAGCTAAGAATCAATTGTTTGTTAAGAGTACATATTTGTTCTGTTTAAAAGAAATCTATACGGTTCTGATACAATTTGTTCTATAGCTATTGAGGCCCCACCTACTAAAATAGCATCTTCTTTTTTTGAAGCCACAAGAATTTTGGGCGTTTTTGTAGAAAAAGTATAAATACCCACAATTTTTTTAATTTCACGAATTACTGAATATCCGCATTCTAATATTCTTCCCCCTATTATTACTGCTTCCGGACTTATTGTATTAACTAAATTTACAATTCCTATTCCCACATATTGAGTTATTTGTGATATTAAATCTTCAATTTCTTTATTATTTTTTCTTTCTTTTAATAGCATATTTATA
Organism: Petrotoga sp. 9PWA.NaAc.5.4; assembly: GCF_002895485.1. Taxonomy (NCBI): domain Bacteria; kingdom Thermotogati; phylum Thermotogota; class Thermotogae; order Petrotogales; family Petrotogaceae; genus Petrotoga; species Petrotoga sp. 9PWA.NaAc.5.4. Next base: position 128,699 of record NZ_AZRK01000042.1, on the reverse strand, counting down.
GGTTTATCATATTTTTCAACTAATTTATATAGTCCACCCTCGTTTTCTAAAGGTATGAAATCTGTTGTTATAAACGTATGACCAATTTCTCCGGCTGAATTTAAAGCTCCTCTGTATAATTTTCCATCAATTATTATTCCAGCTCCTAAACCAGCATCAGCAACAACAAATGAATAGTTTAATAAGCTTTTACCATGACCAAACCATTTTTCCCCAAGAGCAGCAGCCTTTGCGTCGTTTTCTATCCAAACTTTTATTTTGTAATATTTTTCTATATGTTTTGCTAATGGATAGTCTTTTAATAATGGAAAAGGATGAGCTGTTTCAAGGACTCTTTTTTGACTGTCGACAAGCCCAGGCATAACTATTCCAATTCCTTTAAGCTTGTCTTTGTCTTTTTCAATCTTTGAAATCAGATAGTCAATCACTTTTATTATGTTTTTAACTACGTCTTCAGCTTTACCATAAGAATTTATTTCTTTTTCTATAAAAACGATATCTTTGCCAGAAAGATCAAACACACCTGCACGGATAATATTTACACCGAATTCTATTCCAATTACATAAAAAGCGTCATTTTTTAATTTTATAAGTTGTCTTTTTCTTCCTATTTGGCCATTAATAGTACCAACTTCTTCAATTAAATTAATCTCTTTTAATTCGTTTATAATATTAGTTACTGTTGCACGGGTTAGTCCTGTTAAATTTGATATTTCTGACCTTGTGGTTGTACCAATGGAGTTCAACAGTTCAATAACTGTTGTTCTATTATGTTCTTTAACCAACTCTAAATTGTAAGTTTTATTAGGCATTATTATCTACTCCATTCTCTATAACATTGACAGAAAAATTTCTTTCACTACATATATTAAACGCTTTTTTTATTGAAAAGTCAAATATGGTTTAAAAGAATTATGTGTGATTAAAAGTGATTATTTAGGGTTAGTGTTTAAAATTGTTAAATTTTCTTAATTTTTTATTTTATTTAAAAAACAAAATATACATTATATTTAATACTTGAACGAGCTTTTGTTTATCATAACAATAAACAAAATAAAAAATATTCAATATTTGATAGAGAAATAAAATACCACATGATTTGAAAGTTTTTGTTTGGTAAGAATCAGCAAATTTGTAAGAATCGAAAAAAGAAGAATTAGTTTTAAGCAAAGGTTACTATGAAAGTACTACCAACCATCCATTTTGATTCAAAAGAAATTTTATATCCGCTTAATTGGCATAAGTATTTTACTACAGAAAGGCCTAAACCTGAGCCTTTAGCAACTTTTGAAGCTTCTATACCTCTATAAAATCTTTCAAAAATTCTATTTTGTTCTTCATCACGTATTCCAATTCCTTCATCTTTTACTTGTATTTTTTCTGCAGTAATATCAACATAAATATTTGAATTTTCAAAGGAATATTTAATGGCATTTGAAAGAAGGTTTCTTAAGATAGTGTATAAAACAAATTTATCTCCATATACCTTTTCAACAGTGCAGTTGAAAACTATATTTATAGATTTTTCCTTGATCTTATCAGATAAGTCATTCAAAACTTCATTATATAAATTGAGAGTATTTATGTTTTCGTTTTTTAAATGATAATCTCCGAATTCTGCTAAAGAAAGCAAAGTTAATTGAGAAATAATTTTTTCTACTCTATCTAAGGATTCTTGGATTTTGTCAATTTGTTGAGTAAATTTACTTTCATGCATAAAATCTTTTAAAATTTGTGTGTTACCTTTTGCTATAGCCAACGGTGTTCTCAATTCATGAGATACAGATGTAATAAAGTCGGCTTTAATCTTTTTTAACAGCTCGAATTCTGTTTTATCTTGAATAATTAAAATTTTATGAGACTTGTAATAGTTTAGTCTGCAATATTTGGTTTCACCTTTAATAAAATAAATATTAGATAAAACTTCGTAATCTTGATCATTTAATATATGGTTTGTTAATTCATCTATTTTGTCGAAACTAATAATACTTATTAAATCTTTTTTTTCATGAAATCCCCATTCTTTAGCCTTTTTATTTGATTTTGATATCATAGTACCTTTTTCTATGTTGATGACAGCGTCATCTAAAATTTCAAATATTTCAAAATAATTATTTTTAAGATTTATATCTGCCATGTAATTCACTCTCATTCTTTTTGTTCTATTGTTTCATTATTTTTATTAAATTTATATCCCACACCTCTTATAGTCTTAATCCAATCTTTACCAATTTTTGTTCTTATTAGGCTTATATGAACATCTATAACTCTATCAGTTATATATTCGTCTCCAAACCATACTTTGTCTATTATTTCTTCTCTTGAATAAACTTTGTCAGGATTTCTTGCCAGTAAGCTAAGTATTTCAAATTCTTTTGTTGTAAATTCAGTAAATTTTCCTTTGTAAATTACTGTGTAGTTTTTTGGGTAAATTTCTAACGATCCGAATTCTAATTTTTCGGTAGTATCTTCTTGTTTTTTCAATCTTTTTATTAAGGCTTTTATTCGTGCTATAACTTCTCTTGGGTTAAAGGGTTTTGTTATATAATCATCAGCACCCGATTCTATCCCATAAATAACTTCTCTGTCTCTATTTAAAGCAGAAATTATAATTATTCCTATATTTGGATTTATCGTACGTATTCTAGGTAATTCATCTATAGCGTCTCCATCTGGTAACATAATATCTAGTAACATTATGTCAATGTCTTTTTCTTTATTTAATAGATTTCTCATATTAGTTAATGAGTCTGCTTCCATAATTTCGTAGTTTTCTATATTTAAATAAATTTTTAGTATTTCTCTTATATCTTTATCATCTTCAACTATCAAAACTTTTGCCACGTTTTATCTGCCTTCTTTAATGATATCTTTAATATCTTTTCCAACTTCTATATAAATTATTTCTTCACATAGATTAGTTGCATGATCAGCTATTCTTTCAATATCTCTTGCAAGTAAGATATACGGAATTACTAATTCCTTGTTAAAAGTAGGATCATATAACTTTTTTATTGCAATTTGTCTTACTTCTTCTTCCAAATTATCAACTTCGTCGTCCCTTTTCCAAATTCTTATTGCTTCTTCTATATTTCTTTCTCCATAAGCTTTATAAGCATTTTTTATCATTTCAAGTGAAATCCCAAACATTTTTTTTAATTCTTTAGTGTTTACTATATCTTTTAAATCAACATCCGCATACTTTTCTGTTTTTTCTGCAATATTGCAAGATAAGTCTCCAATTCTCTCTAAATTGTTCGAAAATTTAATCATAGATACAGCATATCTTAAATCTTTTCCTAAAGGACGATATCTAGCAACAATTTGGTATACTGAATTTTCAATCTCAAGGTTAAGTTTATCGATTTGATCATCAGCATCTAAAACTTTTTGTGCCAAATCAAGATTTTTATCTTCTAAAGATTTAATAGAATTTTCAAATGATCTTAAAACTAAAGACAAAAGTTTTGAAATTTCACTTGCCAACTGTGCCAATTCATTTTCAAAATGTGTATAATCCATTTTAACACCTTCTTTGTAACGAATTTAAATTAGACTGTTTATTAACTAATTCTACCATTTAAATAATCTTCAGTCAACTTTTCTTTTGGGTTTTTGATAATATCGCTTGTTTTTCCGGATTCAATAAGTTCTCCTTGAAACATGAAATACATATAATCAGATATTCGAATAGCTTGCGCAAGATTATGTGTTACGATAATAATAGTATAATTTTCTGATAAATGTTCTATCAGGTCTTCAATTTTTCTGGTAGCAATTGGATCCAAAGCAGATGTAGGCTCATCCAACAATATTATTTGAGGGTCTACGGCAATGGCTCTTGCTATACACAATCTTTGCTGTTGACCGCCAGATAATTCACTTGCGGGTTTTTCTAATTCATCTTTAACTTCTTTCCATAGCGCAGCTCTTTTTAAAGCCATTTCCACAATTTCATCAATTTTATCTTTCTTCTTTATTCCATGAATTCTTAACCCGAATGCAATGTTTTCGTATATAGACATAGGAAAAGGAACAGGTTTTTGAAAAACCATACCTATCCTTTTTCTTAACAGAGAAAGATCAATATTTTTATCATAAACATTAATTCCATCGAACAAGATTTCTCCCTCTGTTCTATAGGATGGAATTTCATCGTTTATTCTGTTTATACTTCTTAACAATGTAGATTTTCCACATCCAGATGGCCCAATAATTGCACTTATGGTATTTTTTTTGATAGATATATTTATATCCTTTAGAGCTTGTTTTTTATCGTACCAAGCATTAAAATTTTGAATTGTGATAATTGTTTCTTCGTTCATTATTTTTTCTGTCCTCCTCGTATTTTAAAAGCTGTTAAATAAAGAATCAAGACTAAAATTAATAAAAAAGCAGAGGTTGCTTTAGCCATCCATTGTGCGTCTTGACCATATGCCATTGTTATAAAATATATATGTGTCGGTAATGTCATAACAGGATCTAACAGAGAATTAGGAAGTTTGGTAGAATAAAAAACAGCTCCCGTTAATAGTACTGGAGCAGTTTCTCCAATGACTCTTCCTGCTCCGATTAATATAGCTGTTATAATTCTATTTTTTGCAGCTGGATATAATATTTTAAAAATCGTTTCACTTTTTTTTGCGCCCAAAGCATAGGCTGATTCTCTGAGTTCCCGTGGCAAAGAAGCAAGAGCCTCTCTAACGGAAGAGGCAATTACAGGTAATGTCATAATTGCTAAAGTTAAACTACCACTTAAAATAGATGTTCCAAATCCTAACGTAATTGAAAATAGTGACAGACCGAACAAACCGTATACAACCGAAGGAACACCTGATAAAGAAGTGATAGATGCGTCAATAATTCTTCCTAACCTCGATTTTGCACCATATTCAGACAAAAAAGTACCAGTTAAAACTCCTATGGGTATTGAAAAAAGTAAAATAAAGAATATCATTATTAAACTTCCCAAAATTGCAGGACCTATTCCTCCGCTAGTCATACCTTGCTTTGGATATTCTATAAAAAATGAAGGAGTAAAATATCTTGCACCATCAACAACCACAGTAATTATTATAGTTGCTATTATAATAAATGCGATGTAACTTATTATTCTGAAGATATTTGAAATTATTAAATCTTTTCCTGTTTGAATTTTCAACTTGATCCACTCCTGGTAATTCTTCTGGATAAAAGTGTTAAAACAAAAGAAATGGTTAATAAAATCAATCCGGCAGTAAAAAGTGCAGAATAGTGCAAACTGCCGACCGCTACTTCGCCCATTTCACTTGCTATAACTGCTGTTAATGGTCTAACTGGGTCCCATAATGAGCGAGGTATTATTGCAGCTCCTCCGGCGACCATTAAAACTACTATAGTTTCTCCGATTATTCTATTTACAGTCAATATTGTTGCATTCAAAAGGCCAGGCAAAGCTTTTTTTGATACTATTTTAAAACCTGCCGTAAATCTACTTGCTCCCATTGCCAGAGCGGCTTCTTTTAAGCTTACATCTACTGAAGAAAGTGATTCTTGCATCAATGAAGCGGCGTAAGGCAAAGACAATATTGATAAACCAATTGCTGCCAATAACAAATTTCCTGAAGACCAAGCCCCCAGTTTCATCATTATAGGAGAAACATAAATAAACAAGAATGAACCTATTATAACTGTAGGTATTCCTGATAATAGATCTATTGTAGATTTTATAACTGTTTGTTCAGTAGGATTTGCATAATCATATAAAAAGAAAGCAATTATATATCCGAGAGGTAAAACAAGAAGTGAAGAAAAACCTGTTAATATTAACGAACCAATTATCATAGCTAACATACCGTATTCAGGTGGATTATAGGTTGGGTACCAATATATACTTGTAAAGATTTCAGCCCCAACTTGAGTTAGGGCTGGAATTGATTCATTAATTATAAAGATGAATAGACCTATTAATGCGAATATTCCTATAAAAGCCACAATTGTAATTAAACCTTGATTTATTTTATCTTTAACATTCCGTCTATTCACAAATTAAGCACTCCTTAAAAACAATGTTTTAGTCAATTAAAAACCATATGCTGCAATATAACCAGCTTGTTCAACTAATTCCTGTCCTCTTTTGGAAAGTCCGAAAGTGATAAATTGTTTAACCTTACCTGTTTCTGGATAACCATTTGTTGCATCAACAAACATAAAAAGTGGTCTGGAAATAGGATATACTGAATTTAATATATTTATTTTTGTTGGTTGAATACCATTAACCGTAAGAACTTTAACATCGTTGGTTACATATCCTATTCCTGTATAAGCTATAGCATACTTATTTCTTGCGACCGAAGTAATTTCTGCTTGAGTAGATTCTAACAATTGCACAGTTGGTGCCATTCTTTCACCCTTTAATACTTTTTCAACAAAGGTTTCATATGTTCCCGATGCACTATTTCGTGAATACACTACAATCCTTTCGTTTGGTAAATTAGGATCTAATTGATTCCATCTTGTAATTTTTCCTGTATATATGGCTGCAAGATTTTCCAATGAAATATTATCAATTGGAAGTTCTGGATTAACTATAATCGCTATTCCATCGTATCCCAAGACTATCGGAATAAAGTATTTTCCCTCTTGTCCCATCTGCTTTATTTCTTCTGCTTTTAGCCATCTACTAGAATTAGCTATGTCCGTTGTACCATTAAATAGTGCCGATATACCTGTAGAAGAACCAGCTCCTTCTAATGTAATTGTTAAATCCGGATACATAGTTTTCATCTCTTCAATCCATAGTTGTGTAACTGGAAAAATAGTGTTTGATCCTTTTATAACAAGTGTTTCAGCAAAAGAAAATACCAACAAACCTAATAAAGCTAACGTTAAAATAGTTTTTTTCATTATATTTCCCTCCTTTTGATTTTTTCTAAGTTGATTATATCAATAAATTTTTTAGAGAATTTCAAAGTTTATTAAGAAATATTAATATTCAAAGGAGAGACTGAATCCTTTCGTATTTAATCATATTATTTGGAACCTTAAATAAAAAAATGATTACTATTTTATAAATTTTGTTAGATTAATTTTTAATATAATAGCTTTTTAAATTTTATCAGTGAAAGTCTAGTTATTAAGCATAGATACGACCAGTTATAAGTGTCATATATTATAAATTATTAAATATTTATGATATAATTTTAATGAAATAACGTATTAAATTAAATAATATTTTATTTTTAATTTTCACTTGAATTTTAAGAGGTGTTTATTATGTTGGTTGAATCGTCTAAAACTTTTGAAAAAGAAATTGAACATCTTCTTGAGAGAAAGCTTTCAAAAAAAGATAGAGATAGAATAATAGAAGCTTATGAATTTGCTGAAGTAGCTCATGAGGGGCAATTAAGAGATTCTGGAGAGGATTTTTTTGAACATCCAAAGAATGTTGCCTTAATTCTTGCTAACTTAAAAATGGATGTAGATACTATAGTTTCTGGTTTACTACATGATGTAGTAGAAGACTGTAATGTTTCTTTAGAGAAGATAAAAGAAAAATTTGGAGTTGATATTGCGAGAATAGTTTCTGGCGTGACAAAAATAAGTAGTTTAAAACTTAATGAGCGTTTAAATGAAAAAGATATGAAATCGCTTGAGAAAATTGAGACTATTCGAAAGATGCTTTTTGCTATGTCAGAAGATATAAGAGTAATAATCGTTAAATTGGCTGATAGATTGCATAATATGAGGACTTTGGATTATGTTGATAGGAAAAAGCAGATAAGTAAAGCAGAAGAGACTTTAAAAATTTATGCACCTATAGCACATAGATTAGGTATCTACAAAATTAAAGAGGAGCTTGAAGATCTATCTTTTAGATATCTGTATCCAGATAAATATTTTAGTTTAAAGGAAAAAGTGGAAGAAAAATTAAAAAATGGCAATGAAAAACTTAGTGAATATGCTGATATTATACGAAAAGAATTATCTAGACAAAAAATAAAAGCCACCGTGGAAGGTAGAGCCAAACATTTATATAGTATTTGGGATAAAATGATCAGGAAAGGTAAAACTCTTGATGAAATCTATGATTATATAGCTTTAAGGATAATAACTGAAGACTCAAGTAGATGTTACGCTGCTTTAGGTATAATTCATTCTTTGTGGTCACCTATACCTGGACGAATAAAGGATTATATTGCGACACCAAAATTTAACGGATATAAATCTTTGCACACGACTGTGATAACTCATAAAGGAGATCCTTTAGAAATTCAAATAAGGGATTGGAAAATGCATGAGGAAGCAGAATATGGTTTAGCAGCTCATTGGGTTTATAAAGAAGGAATAAGTCCAGAAAAATTAAAATTTTTGAGGAATTTAATGGAGTTGCATAAAGACATAGCTCAAAATGCTTTTGAAATGAAAGACATTGAAACTAATTTGATTTCTCAGGAAATTTTTGTATTCACTCCTAAAGGGGAGATTATTCATTTGCCTAAGGACTCAACTCCAATAGATTTTGCCTATGGTGTACATACTGAAATTGGGAATCATTTTGCCGGTGCGAGAGTTAATGGGAAACTTGTGCCTCTTTCTTACAAACTTAAAACAGGTGACATAGTAGAAATATTAATCAACAGGAATTTTCAGGGCCCGAGTATAGACTGGTTAAAATACGCTAATTCTCCGAGAACTAAAGCAAAAATCAAAAAATATTATCGTCAAAAGAATGAACAAGAATTGATTGAAAGAGGAAAAGATAAGTTTAGAGAACTATCTAAAAAATTGAACATTTCTATGGAAGAAATGTTAGAAAAGTTGAAAGAAATTGGTTTTTATATAAAATATAACATTAAAAATGATGAAGAATTTTTTATCAAGTTGGATTTAGAAGATATAAGTATTAATACTATTCGAAATATATTTGTTCCTGCTATAAAAGTTGATGAAAAAACAAAGAAAATAGAAAAGAAAAGTTTTAAAGTTTTAAGCAATTCTGTATTGGTAGATGGAGAAGAAGGGGTAGACAGCTACTTTGCTAAATGCTGTATGCCTGTTCCGGGAGATCAAATAGTTGGAGTAGTAAGTAGAAAAGGAATAGGAATACACAGGATAGATTGTAAGAATATTAAAGAACTTCCATTAGATAAGAAAGTTAATGTTCAATGGGCCGAAGGAAATCAAAACAATTTTTCTGCTATGATAAAGGTAGATATTGAGAGTAAAGAACAAATAAATAATGTAAGAAATACTATAAATAATGAAGGAGGACACATTGAAAAATTTGAAATGCATAATGACGGTAATTTTTTAAGTTTGAAAATGTATTTATCTGTTCACAATCTAAATCATTTGAAATTAGTATGTAACAAGTTAGAAAATGCCAAAGGAGTTTATGCTGTAAGGAGGGTATAATTTTTGAGGGCTGTTGTTCAAAGAGTTATTGAGTCAAGTGTCGAAGTAAACAACGAAACAATCGCAAGTATTAGGAATGGATTGCTCGTTTTTGTAGGAATATCATTTTCAGATGAAGAAAAAGATATTTTTTGGTTAGCAGACAAAATAGTGAATCTTAGAATTTTTGAAGACCAACAAGGGAAAATGAATAAATCAGTACTTGAAACTGAGGGGGAGTTATTGGTTGTTTCACAATTTACATTGTATGGAGATTGTCGTAAAGGTAGAAGGCCTTCTTTTACGGAGTCTGCAAATCCAGAGAAAGCAGAGGTTTTGTATAATAAATTTGTTGACTTCTTGAAAGAAAATTATTCTCTTAACGTTCAAACCGGTAAGTTTCAATCTCACATGAAAGTCAAAATTATAAATGATGGGCCAGTTACTTTTCTTTTGGATTCAAAGAAAAGCTTTTGATTTACTTTTAAAGGAGCGTTTTTGAAAAAATTAAGTTTTAAAATATAAACAAAAGATAGTAAATAAAGAAATGATGAGGAGGGATTTTATGAAAGAAATCGAAGTAACAGTCTTTGTATACAAAGAAGATCCATTTGAAGCACATATTTCTGCAGAGGGTGTTGAAGTTGGAATTAATGAAAAAAATGTGCATAAAATTTTTAAAGGTTATGAAAATCCTCCTAAGGGTGTTGTTGTTAAATTTAAGCTTCCAAACGGTGAAAAAAAATTCGTTAGGGGCGAATAAAGGTTTCTTTTTCAATTTCATATATAATATCATTTATGTCGAGTGGAGAAACCTGTAAGGTTTCTCTTTTTATTGAGTCAAAGGTTTTTAAAAAATAAGAATTTTGATTCCCAGTACTAATTTCGAGAGAGCATTCAATTAAAGCTGCTAACAAATCCGCTGTTTTAACGTATTTTCCATAAGTATTTTTGAAAGGATTAAAAATATATTTTTCAAATTTATCGACTTTTTCTTTCAATATACTTTTGCTATCTGACCATTCATGAACAAATTCTTTTTCTATTTCATTTATTATCTCTTCTAATCCTTTAACTTTCCTTTTTGTTGGACTTATTACATCACCTGTAAAAGCTTCTGGTAAGTCATGAAGTATTGATGCTGCCATAACGTCGTATATAATTTCTGTTTCTAAATTTGAAATCAGGGCTAACAGATAAGATATTAAGAAGACAAAAAAAGAATGTGAAGAAACAGAAGTTTTAATATTTCTATGGTTTTTGTTCCATCTTGTCATGGTTACAAGCCTTGTGGAAATGTTTAATAGTTCTTCGCAAAGTAATTCGATTTGATGTTTGTTGCTCAAAATAATTCTTTTTGCTTTCATTTCATTTTTCATTTTGGGTTCCTTATAATATTCTGGGAAAACCCGTTCATTAATTTCTGCTTCTTTTCTTGTTACTAAAAGATTAATCAACTTTATTTTATTTTCGGTACTTTCATCGAAAGTATGTTTATTGAACATGCGTTCAGTAATTTTTTTATCCAATTTAGATTCTACTTCTTGAAAAGCTTTTTCGACTGTCTTATTCCATATATCTTTCCCTTTTTCTTCAATTTTATTTTTTGTAGTAAGAGAGATATCTGAAAGTACTATCTTAGGAATTGTTTCGTATATTTTATTTTGTAAAATTTTAACTACTTTTACTTTTGAATCGTCGGAAAATATGAACAAGCTTAATAATAATGTGTTATATATATTATCAGCTTCTGTGAATCTTATTAAAGAAGGATTGTTGTTCCAGCGAAATACTGTAAATAAATCAGTGCTATCCAAGATAAATTGACCAATATTCAAAGCAAGCACCTCTTTTTATTTTTTTATATTTTATCATAATTTTTATTTTTATTGGAACTAAGAAATGGTATAATTTTACTAAATAAACAATTGAAAGGTGAACTATTTTGAAAACAGTTTTTATTGCGGGTATTTCTGGTTCTATTGGTAAACAAGCTTTAGAAGTTTTGAATAAAGATTGGTTTATAGATAATTTCAAAATTGTTGGTGGCTCTGTATATTCGAATTGGGAGATGTTAAAAGATGTAATAGACAAATATTATTTAAAGGCGGTTGCATTAGTTAAAGAATCTTTTGAGGTACCTTCTACATATCATGGTTGCATGATTTTTAAAGGAGAAACCTCTGTAGAAAAAGCTATTGAATATTGTAATGCTGATATATCAATAATAGCAACTTCTGGATTTAGCGGACTTAGACATACTCTTAAAAGTTTAGAAGTTTCTAAAAGAATTTGTTTAGCTAACAAGGAGTCTATTGTATCAGGAGGAAATTTTATTTTAAATAACGCTTATAAAAAAGAAAAAGAACTGATTCCTATAGATAGCGAACATAGTGCAATATTTCAGCTCTTACTGGGAGAAAGTTCCAAACCTGAAAAAATAATTATCACCGCGAGTGGTGGAGCTCTAAGAGACGAGCCCATAGATCAATTAGAACATGCTCCTATAGATAAGGTACTTAAGCATCCTGTTTGGTCCATGGGGAAAAGAATAACAATTGATTCTGCAACAATGGTTAATAAAGGCTTGGAGGTGATTGAAGCCTTTCATCTTTTTAGAACTAAGAACATAACTGTTGCTATAAATAGAGAAAGTAGAATACATTCTATGGTGCAATTTACAGATGGAGTTATAAAAATGCATTATGGTTTAGCTGATATGAGAATACCTATTGCCTTTTCGCTTTCATATCCTCAAAGAAAATATTATTTTGATAAACCTGATTTCTTTTCAGAAAAAATAGATTTTCACAAAGTAGATTTTAAGAGGTACCCTGCACTAAAATTAGCTTTAGATATTTTAGGGATAGAATTTCTTCAAAATGCTTATAATGCTGCTGATGAAGTAGCTGTGAATAGTTATTTGAAAGGAGAAATTATATTTGGTGATATTTACCGAATAATATATAGTACAGTTAACGAAATTCAGCAAACATTTTCTTATGAAAATGAAAGTTTGAAATTTACATCTTTAGATGATATACTTAAAGTGGACAAATTAAGTAGGGAAATCGCGAAAAAATATGTTTTGGAGGTAAAAAAATGACTGTTGTTCTCTCTATAATTTGGTTTTTAATCATTATTTCTGTTATAGCACTTGTTCATGAATTTGGACATTTTATTTTTGCTAAAATTTTTAAGACAAAAGTGGAAGAATTTGCTGTGGGTTTCGGACCTTCAATATTTAAAATTCCTGGTAAGGAAACAATTTTCAGGTTCAATGCTATTCCTTTAGGAGGGTATGTGAGACTTGCTGGTGAAGAAGAAATTATTGAAGGAGGATATTCAAATAATGATCCTACTTTATTTTATAATAAGAAACCATGGCAAAAATTTTTAATTACTTTTGCTGGGCCTCTCTTTTCTTTTCTTTTAGGCTATTTTATTTTCATAGGAATTGCTGGAGTGTACGGGTTTCCAGAAGTAATAGTGGAACGTGTTGGTAGAGAAAGTGTGGCAAGTGAAGCTGGATTGATGCCTGGTGATGTAATAAAAAAGGTAAATGGGAATTATGTTTTTAACCCCGCTGTTTTAGAAATGGAAATAATGTCTGGCAAAAATTTGGATTTAACTGTAATCAGAAATGGTGAAGAATTAAATGTTACCTTGATTCCTAAATTAACTGAACAAAGAGCCATAATATTGTTGAGTAATGTACAAGGTGTTAATGATACGAGTATAAAAAGTTCCAGGATACTTACTTTAAATGGAGAGGAAGAAATATATGAAGTTATGGGACGTATGGAAATAGGTGATCCCATAGAAATACAATTTGAGGATGGAACGATAGTTAAGGGAAGTTTACTACGATATACTTATGTTGCTCCAACATATGAAACGGGAATAATTTATTCTACTTTCTCAAATGTAATATCTAAAGGATCTGGTGTATTTCAAGAAGGAGACAAAATTTTAGAGATTAACGGTGTTACTATAGAAAATGGTTCGGACTTACAAAATGTAGTTTATAGGATTCAACTTAATCCAGATCAATTGATGTTTTCAATATCAGAAAAAGAAATAATAAATGAATACAAACCATTCGATGATAATTATCTTAACGTATTAATAGAGAGAAATAATGAAAGATTTGAAATTACTATATCTAAAACAGATTTTTTGGATTTTATTTTGAAACCTGGCGTATTAAAATCAGCTTATGAAAATTGGAGACCTAAGGGTATAGAAGCTTTAACCGTTCCTGTTCAATGGGCAAACAATATGATTGCTTTAACTTTTCAATCTTTTGTTCAACTATTTACAGGTAGATTATCTGCAGATCAATTAGCAGGCCCAGTTGGAGCAGCAGCTATAATAGGTCAAGCAGCAGAAGTAGGTTTAGAAGCAATTTTGAATCTTATGGCTTTGATAACGATTAGTTTGGGTGTATTTAATCTTATACCTATTCCTGGTTTAGATGGAGGTAGGATAGTTTTTTCTATATATGAGATGATTACGAGAAAAAGGGTTAGTCCAAAAGTTGAAGCTATAGTAAATACTATAGGATTTTTATTCTTGATATTTTTAATGATTTTTGTAACTTATAATGATATTATGCGATTTTTTCGATAGTTTTTAGGGGTGTGTTTTATGTTTTCAAAAAATGAAGTTAATGTCAAAGGAGTAAAAATAGGAGGTAGTAACCCTATTGTTATTCAAAGTATGACAAATATAGATACAAAAAATGTAACGGCTAATTTGTCTCAAATAAATAATTTGGCAAAAGCAGGAGCAGAGATAGTACGAGTTTCTGTTAGGGATATGGATGATATTTTACCTTTTTCGGAAATTGTTAAAAATTCTTCACTTCCAATAGTTGCAGATATTCATTTTGATTATAAGATTGCTATAGAAGCTATAAAAGTTGGAGCATCCAAGGTTAGGATTAATCCTGGAAATATTGGTTCAAATGAAAAGATAAAACAAATTGTTAAAGTAGCTAAAGAGTACAAAGTTCCTATTAGAGTAGGTACTAATTCTGGTTCTATAGCAAAGGAGTTTTCAAATTTACCTAGATCGCAAGCATTGGCTGAAAGCGCATTAAGAGAAGTTCAATTGTTAGAAAAAAATGAGTTTTATGATATAGTTATTTCAGCTAAATCAGTTGATGCGAGAGAGAACTTTCTTGCAAACAAGTATATATCGGAAAAGGTGCCTTATCCTTTGCATATAGGAATAACTGAAGCCGGAGTCTATGAAGATGCATCAATTTTGTCTTCTGCCGGAATAGGTACTTTACTAATAAACAAAATCGGGGATACAATTAGAGTCTCAATTAGCGGAGATCCACTTAAGGAAGTTTATTTAGCGAAACAGCTTTTGATTCTTTTAGGATTTAAAAACGGAATAAGAGTGATTGCTTGCCCTACTTGTGCAAGGACAGAAATAGATGTTGAAAGATTAGCTTACGAGGTCAAAGAATGGGTGAAAGATAAAAAAGTAAATAGAAATATAACAATTTCAGTCATGGGGTGTGTGGTCAATGGTCCAGGTGAGGCTAAGCATTCGGATATTGCAATTGTAGGTACAAGAAATTCCTCAGGTGCTATCTTTTTATCTGGGAAATTTTATGGAAGTTATAAGAAAGACAAGATAAAAGACAAACTTCTTGAATTAATAGATAATCTTTGTTTGTAAAATGGCTTTAAACAGCGAAAAAGTTAAAGAAATAAAGAATTGGTCAAAATTAGAATTGTGGAGGTATTTTATAGAAAGTTAAACGCTAAAACATTGATAAAAGATGAATTTTAGAATTTCTAAAGTGAATATCATGATATTTATGCAGGAGTTAATATTATGGAAATCGATCCTATAAACAACAAAAAGAAGACAGAAAAAGAAATTAAAAAACGAAAGATTAAAAATTTAAAGTCTGGAGATGTTTCTGACAATTCAATCAATCAATCTTCAGGTTTTTTTGACGTATTATTGGATACACAAATAGAAATATCTGAAAAAGAACTTAAAATTTTAGTCGATAACGTTATCAACGCTGGTAATAAGTTTGTAAAATCTCCAACTTCTTCTAATTTAAGAAGTTATAAACAGGCTATAAAAGAATTTTTAAAAAGACTTGAAAAACATTGGTATGTGATTAAAAGTGAAGTTGATTACAAGAATGCTTCTCCTAAATTACACGTAGTTGCTCAAATTGTTGATGAAAAAGTTAAAGAACTAACTGATGTTTTACTTAAAAAGGAAAAAAGAACTATTATATATGCTTCAACTATAGAAGAGATAAATGGTTTGCTCTTAGATCTTTATCAATAATCAGATAATCTTATATTCAAAATTTTAGAAGTTTAGAAGGTGGAAATTTGAAAATAGAAGAATTTGATGAGATAATTGATAAAATTGTAAAAAATATTGGAAAGTTGCAAGGTTCTTCTTTATGTTTTGTTTCTGAAAATAACTATCTTTATAAAGAGTTTGTTAGAGAAATTTTATTGAGAATACCTAATTTAAATATTAATGATGTTTTATTTGTGATGCCAGAAAATGGAAATATTAAAATAGATAAAATAAGAGAAATTGTAGATTTTATGTTATATAAACCTAATTTTTCTGATCAGAGAATTATACTAATTGAAGAGATTGATGCTATGACTCTGGAAGCGGCTAATGCTTCTCTGAAAGTATTAGAAGAACCTCCACAATATTCTTTGATTTTTGCTGCTACTTCTCGATGGGATTATTTGTTACCTACGATCAAAAGTAGATTTATAAAATTCGAGATACCTTTACCAAAAGCTTATTGGCAAGAAATCGAAAATAAGTATGGTGAATTGTCGATCTATTTAAAAATTTTTCAGCATATAGATACTGATGTGTTATACTATCTAAAAGACCAAGCAACAGATATTTCTGAAATAAAAAAGGCTATAAATGATATTTTAAATTTGTCATACGATAATTTTGAACAATTATTAGAAATTTTTAAATTACCTTTAAATACCCCACTTAACAAACTAAAATTTGACCTTTCTTATTTTAAATTATTTGAAATATTGTTGAAGCTATCTCCAGAAGAATTGTTTAATTGCTATAAAAACATATTAAAAATTAAAAATGACATTGATAGTTATACTTTTTTAAAAAAGATAAGTTCTTTAGCACAGTTTTTAATAAGAGACTCTCTTGTTTCTATATCTACTACAAAGTGGAAATATTTTTGGAATTCGTCTTTAGTATATTTTTTTGGATTTAATGAATACAAAGTTGATACAAAAATAGTCAAAGAATATCTTGAATATTTAAATAGTATACTCAATAGTAAGGTTTCTAATTTCAACTTTGAAATAGAAATATTTTCGCATTTTTTACGATTGAAGAGATGTTTTATAAACTGATAAATATTGGGAGTGATTTAATGATAGATCTTGAAGCCGAAGTGTATGGTGTAGAATTAGATAGATTGGGAGAAATTTATTATTATTCTTACATAGATGGTGAGAAAATTAAATTAAACGATTATGTTATAGTTCAATCAGAAAATGGTTTTGATGTAGGAAGAGTTGTAATGGGACCTAAAATGATGAAATTTGAAGAAATAGGTTACGAACCAAAAGGAATTATTAGAAAATTAAGCGAAGAAGATAATGAAATTGTTAGAGAAATTAAACAAGAAGCTGAAAAAGTTGCGGAATATGCTAAAATATTAGTGAAAGAACTTGGTTTAAAAATGAGGATTTTAAAGGTTAGATATACTTTTGATAAAACGAAATTAATAATTTATTTTGGTTCTGATGTAAGAGTTGACTTTAGAGAATTTGTAAAAATTTTGGCAAAAAAATATAAAGTTAGAATAGAATTAAAACAAGTTGGTATTAGAGACGAAGTAAAAATTATCGGTTCCTTAGGGTTGTGTGGTCAGCAAGCTTGTTGTTGTAGATTTTTGAGAGATTTTTCATCTATAAAAATGGAATTGGCAAAAACTCAACAAATGATGATAAATACGGCAAAAATTTCTGGAAGATGCGGAAAACTTTTATGTTGTTTAAAATATGAAAACGATTTTTATAAAGAAGTTTTAAAAAATGTTCCAAGCGAGAATACCACAATAGAATATGAAGGGAAACCAGCAAAAGTTGTTACTGTGAACATATTTTTAAAAGAAGTAACATTACAAGTAATAGAAGAAAATCAGCCTATATTGGTAAAAATTCCTTTTTCGTATTTTAATAGCGATTCAAAGCGAAAAGATGGTCAGGAGTAAGGATGCAAGAATTAAGCAAGTTTTTTTTAATAGTTGGTATTTTGTTTGTTTCCATAGGGATTATGTTATATTTTGGGGTGAAATTAGGAAGATTGCCTGGCGATATAATAATAAAAAGAGATAATTTCATAATATATTTTCCAATAACTACAATGTTATTAATAAGCGGTTTGATTTCATTAATTTCAATTCTAATAAAAAGATTGTTTTAAAAGTAGTTACAAATATTTGGAGGTGAATTTTTTTTGAAAAGGAGCATAAACGAATTAAAAGAAATAACAACGTTAGCTAGAGGGGACATATTAAAGATGACAACCGTTGCTGATTCTGGGCATCCTGGTGGTTCAATGTCGTCTATAGATATGTATTTGTCTGTATTAAATAGGGCAAATGTTTTTCCACAAGATCCTTTTAATCCTGATAGAGATAGGATAGTAGTGAGTCATGGGCATACTTCACCCGGTTTTTATGTAGCTTTAGCTAGAACTGGCTTTTTGAATATTGAGGATGTTATAGTAGGTTTTAGACATGTGGGAAGTATATTTGAAGGTCATGTTACAAGAGGGATTCCAGGTGTTGAATGGTCGACAGGAAATCTTGGTCAAGGACTTTCGGCCGGAGTAGGTATGGCAATTGCTGCAAAGTTAACTAAAAAAGATTACAAAGTTTATGTGTTTTCAAGTGACGGAGAAAGTGCTAAAGGGCAAATAGCAGAGGCAAGAAGAACTGCAAGAAAAGAGAATCTTAACAATTTAATTGTATTAATTGATTATAACGATATTCAGATATCAGGGAGAGCAAGAGATATATTGTATGTAAACATAATTGGAGAGTACCAAGCTGCGGGATGGAATGTAATAGAGATAGATGGTCATGATTTGGAACAAATAAATACTGCTTTGGAAGTTGCCGAAAATCAAAAGATAGGGCCTACAGCTATAATATCAAAAACAATAATAGGTAAAGGTGTATCTTTTATGGAAAATACACCCACATATCATGGAAAAGCTTTAAGTTTGGAAGAATTGGACAAAGCTTTGAAAGAATTAGGTTTAGAGAATGATGTGGAAAAATATATAGAAAAGAGAAAACAAATGTCTTTGCAAAGAGAGAAAATTATATATCCAAATATAGAATTAGATGTAGAAATAGGGGCTTCTCGTGTATACAAAAAGGGAGAAAAGGTTGCTAATAGGAATGCCTTCGGCAACGCAATAGCAGATATAGCAACTTTAAATAAGAACAGATTTCCAGTAGCTGCTATAGATTGTGATTTAAAGCCCTCCGTAAAATTAGAAAAGTTTGAAAAGGTCAACTCAGAAGGTTATATACAAATAGGAATAGAAGAACATAATGCTGCAACAATAGGTGGAGCTATGTCGGTAAGTGGTGTATTAACATTTTTCTCGGATTTTGGAGTGTTCGGATTAGATGAAGTGTTTAATCAACAAAGATTGAACGATGTCAACCACACAAACTTAAAAACCGTCGTAACTCATTGTGGAATAGATGTTGGTGAAGATGGAAAAACACATCATGAAGTTAATTACATAGGAATAGTTAGAAATTTTTATCACACAAAGCTTATAGTTCCCTGTGATGCAAATCAAACTGACAAAGCAGTAAGGTATGCCGCAAAAACTCCTGGAAATATCATAATAGCAGTTGGAAGATCTAATTTACCCATAATTCTCAACGAAGAAGGGGAAATATTTTATGATGAAAATTATGAATTCGATTATGGAGAATTTGATATATTTAGAAAAGGCGATAAATTAACAATCTTCACATATGGGAGCTTTGCTCATTTGGCAGTAGAAGCAGCAGATAGACTAAAAGAAGAAGGAATAAAAATTAGTGTTATAGGAATGGCAACACCTTTATCCTTTGATATAACCAGGGTTAAGGATTATGTTGAAAATAAAATTGTTTTGACACTTGAAGATCATAACGTAGAAAGTGGATTAGCCAATGAGCTTTCAAAAGAAATGATTAAAAATCATATATATCCAAAATATTTCGAACCAATGGGATTAAAAGATTATGCTCCTTCAGGGACTATTAAAGATTTACTCAAACTCTATGGCTTTGACAGTGAATCTTTAGTAAAAAAGATTAAAGGATTAATAGAAGAAAAATGAGTAAAGTAAAATATTCTAAAATGACTAGTGAAGAAGAAGAAAATGTTCTTAGAGCAAAAAGGGTTTTAAATTTACCTGAATGCGTAAAAAACAATCTTTTGTTTGTTGCTTTATGTCATAAATCTTATGTATTTGAAGTTAGTAATGAAATAAGAGAATTGGAATCAAACGAAAGACTTGAATTTCTCGGAGATTCAGTTTTAGAATTAATTATCTCCGAGTTTCTTTATAATAACTACGGCCTTTCTGAAGGAGACATGTCTAAGGTTCGATCGATTGTTGGAAGTGAAACTATCTTATCAAAACTTGCTTTAAATATAGGACTGAACAATTTTCTTTTTTTAGGAAAAGGCGAAGATAAACAAGGTGGAAGAGAAAAAAATTCTATATTGTCAGATGCATTTGAAGCGTTGCTTGCGTGTATATATCTAAGTTGCAATTATGAAAAGGTTAAAACATTTACCTTGAAACATTTGAAAGAATATATAGAAGAAGCAGTAGAAGGAAATTTGTTTTTAGATTATAAGACTAAATTGCAGGAGATTACTCAGGAAAAAACTAAGAAATTACCGGAATATGTCTTATTAAATGTTAGTGGTCCTTCTCACCTTAGAAAATACAAAGTTGCAGTTAAGTTGGATGACCAAATTCTTGGAATAGGGGAAGGATTTTCAAAGAAGTTGGCCGAACAATTTGCTGCAAAGATGGCATGCGAAAAACTATTACAGGAAGATCTGGCTGAAAATGGAAATAAATAAGAAAGAAAATAAAAAATTTGGTGGTTTTGAACCAATTAAACAAATAGAATTTGTTGTGTTGAAAAATACTTCATCTATATCATTAACCAACTCTTATTGCGCGTTATCTTGCAAGCATTGTAATAAACATTATTTAAAAGGCATGGCTAAATTTATAGACATTGAAAAGTTAGCAAAGGAAGGCAAAACATCTTTTCTTTTAAGTGGAGGTTTGATGCCTAACGGTAAGATTCCTTATAAGTTTTTTTTAGATGAACTGTATTTATTGAAACAAAAATATAATTTGAAGTTTAATCTACATACTGGATATAATATTGAGGAAAGCGATATTTCTTATCTAAGATTAATAGGGGACGTAATTTCTTATGATTTAGTTGGAGATAAAGAAACAATGAAAGAAGTTTATGGTATAGATAATTTTGAAAAGATGTGGCTATCTTTTAAGATACTTTTAGAAAATGGATTTAAAGTTAAGCCACATATAACTATTGGGTTAAATAAAGGTAAAATTTCTCATGAAATTAAAACCATTCAACGGATAAAAGATTTAAAACTTGAAAACTATATAGATGAAATTATTTTTCTTGTTTTTATCCCAACAGTAGGAACAGATTTTTATAGGGCTGATCCAGTAAATATTCAAGAAGTTATTAACGTTATCTTAGAAACTAAAAATATAATAGGAAATAAAAATATAACACTTGGATGCATGGTACCAAAAGGGAAATACAGATTAGAACTTCAAAGTAATTTGTTAGGGATTGTTGATAAGATCGTTCAACCTGTTAATAAGGTTGTTCAACAAGCTAAAAATAGTAACTTTAAAATTAATTATTCCTATGAATGCTGTGCATTTGAAAATTGAATATTATATTCAATTATGAAACCACGAAAAGATTGTATAACAGTCTGTGAAATTAGAAAATCTTCGAATAAACTGATGCTTTAATTTATTTGGGGCCAGTTCGTAAGTATATTCAAATTTAGAGAATAGAGACTTTAGAAATGAGAATTTTTTAAAAATAAGCTTTTGAATTTATAATGGGTTCAGGGCGGAGCCCTCCCCTCTCTCCTTAGCTACACGTAGCGAAAAAGTTAAAGAAATTCATATTCTATGAGAATTAGAGTTAATAAGGCACTTTTGGAAAAATTAAACGTTGAAACATTTATAAAATATAAGTTTTATAATTTATAAAGTGAGTATATTGAAATTGAAAAGGAGGAGACCCTTTATTAGTTTTGATTTTTTGCCATCTTATTTAACTCTATACGAATCTGGTGAACTTCAGAGAAGAAGAGATTTACTCATGAAAAAATTAAACAACTGTGATATTTGTCCACGAGATTGTAAAATCAATAGAAATTTACATTTTGGAAGTTGTAGGGTTGGCAATAAAGTAAAAGTCTCTGAGTTTGTATTATATCCCGGAGAAGAACCTGTTTTAAACGGGAAGTATGGAGCTGGAGGAGTTTTCTTTAGTAACTGTACGATGAGATGTGTATACTGTCAAAATTTTCAATTCAGTCAGTTGGGTAGAGGAAAAGAAATATCTACTTTGGAATTAGGGGAAATATTTCTGAAGTTACAGTTTGAAAAGAAAGCTACAAATCTTGATTTAGTTACAGCGACACCTTATTTACCTTATATATTTGAAGCACTAATTTATGCGATAGAGAAAGGATTTAGTTTACCTATAGTATGGAATACTTCTTCTTATGAAACTATAGAAACTTTAAAATTGTTGGAAGGAGTAGTTGATATTTATTTGGCGGATATAAGATATACAAGTGATATAGTAGGTAAGCGGTATTCTGGAGTTAAAGATTATTGGACTAAAACACAGTTAGCTATAAAAGAAATGTATAGGCAGTTAGGGAAAAGTTTTGTTTTAGACGAAAAAACTAATGAACTAAAAAAGGGAATAATTATAAGGTTATTAGTTCTTCCAAACTTTTTAAATCAAACAAAAGAAGCCTTAAAATTTTTAAAGTATGAAATTTCAGAAGAAATTTATATTAGTTTAATGGACCAATATGTACCCGTATTTAAAGCAAAAAATTATAAAAAGCTTTCAAGGTATTTATACAAGTCTGAATATGAAGAAGTAATTAGCTATATGCAAGAATTGGGGTTTAAAAATGGTTGGATACAGACTCATAATTTGCCTGATTTATATGATAATTCTTCGAAATTAAAATTTACAGTTTAGTATTTGATACTTTGATGCTTTTAATTGATGGGGTGATTTTATATGACAGAAATAGAAATGATGAGGTCTTTGTTAGACCAATTACAAGAAGGAATAATAATTATAGATGAAAGAGAGATAATATTTTATATAAACGAAACCGCTTGTAGAATATTCGAAGTTGAAAAGGATGATATATTAGGAAAAACTGCCATAGAAAGTATTCCTAATACGCGACTTCACATAGTTTTAAGAACTGGAGAAGCTGAATACGATAAACTTCAAAATTTAGGGAATAAAGTTATACTTACTTCAAGAATTCCAATAAAAAATAGTAATAATGAAACCATAGCGGTAGCTGCGGTATTTCGTGATGTTACTACATTGCAAAGATTGGCTGAAGAGATAACTAATTTAAGAGAAATAGAAGCTTTACTAACATCTATAATAGATTCGACTTCAGATGCAATATCAGTTGCTGATCAAGAAGGTCGTGTTGTTATGGTTAATAGAGCTTATACAAGAATTACAGGGTTAGCTCCCAGAGAAGTAATAGGAAAACCTGCTACTATTGATCTTGCAGAAGGAGAAAGCTTACATATAAGGTGTGCAAGAGAGAAAAAACCTATTTATAACGTTAGAAAAATATTAGCAACAAATAAAAAAGAAATTATCGCAAGTGTTACACCACTTTTTGTAAATAACGAATTTAAAGGTAGTGTAGCAGTAATACACGATATTTCAGAGATACAAAGATTAATAAACGAATTAGAAGCGACTAAAAGATTGCTTAAAAAGGAAAGTGCTGCGCATACTTTTGATGATATAGTTTCAAAATCTCCCACTATGAAAGAAGTAATCACCGAAGCCACAAAAATTGCTGATGTAGATGTAAATCTTTTATTAGTAGGAGAATTTGGAGTAGGGAAAGAAGTATTGGCCCAGGCAATTCATAATGCAAGTAATAGAAGAGAAGGTCCATACTTAAAACTTAATTTTTCTCTTATTTCCTTTGAAAATCAAGAAGAGTTTCTTTTTGGAAAGAATAGTTATATAGCTAATGCTCATAAGGGGACTTTATTCTTAGAAAATATCCATTTGATGAATACAGAAATTCAACAAAAGTTTTTGAAATTATTGAATGAAAATATTTTTGAATGTGAATATTACGATTTTGTACCCGATGTTAGATTTATCTTCGCAACAACAGAAGATTTAAAAATATTAACAAGCTTAGGTAAGTTTTCTAAAGAGTTGTTATATAAAATTTCAGTTGTCACCATAGAAGTTCCTCCTTTACGAGAAAGAAAAGAAGATATTCCGGATTTAGCTAAACAATTGTTACATACTTTGAATCAAAAATATGGGAGAATTGTTTATGGATTTACAGATGATGCTGTAAACAAATTAATAAATTATTCTTGGCCTGGTAATATAAGAGAATTAGAAAATGTTATAGATAGGGCTATGCTTGCATTAGAAAATAGTGATGTTTTGATAACTTCTTCACATGTACCAGATTTAGAAGAAAAAAAGCAAGAAGTTAAAGGTACATTGAAAGAGATGACAGAAGAATTAGAAAAGAAAATAATTATAGAACTATTAGAGGCATGTCATGGTAACAAAACAGAAGTTGCAAGAAAGTTGGGTTTAACAGTTAGAAATTTATATTATAAATTAGATAGATATGGCATTAAATAGGTTTTGATAGGTATCTTTAGGGTGAGGGGGATCGTTATGGCCTTCAAATTTAAGTTGGAACGGCTTAAAGATTTACGTGAGCGCTATGAAGAAATGTCTCGCATAGAATTGGGTAAAAAGATAGAAGAAAGACTCGCAATAGAAAAAGAAATTGCTTCTTTAAATAAAAAGATAGAAGCTTTTTCTTTAGAGTTTAAAAATGAAATAAAGAAATCTGTTTCTGTATCAAAATTAACCAATATGATAGATTATAAAAAACAATTGAATTCTTTGCTTTCTAATCTTGTAATAAAATTAAATCAAAAAATACAAGAAGAAGAAATAGCAAGAAATAATTATTTGAATGCAAAAAAAGAAAAAGATGTACTTCAAAAACTCCAAGAGAGACGTTTTGAAAGTTATAAAACGGATGAAAAAAGAAAGGATATTAAAGAATTAGACGAGATTGCCCAAATGAATTATTTTACGAAGGGTGGAGAAAACAGAGATGAATAAAATTAAAGTATTATTTTTATGCTCAAAAAATTCTGCAAGAAGTCAAATGGCGGAGGCTTTTTTAAAAAAGTATGGAGATGATAAGTTCGAAGCTTATAGTGCAGGTTTAGAATCTTCGCAAATAAATCCGTATACTGTAAAAGTTATGGAAGAAAAAGGCATAGATATGAGCGATCATTATTCAAAAAGTTTAGATACATACTTGAACGATAGATTTGGTTTTTTGATAACTGTATGTTCAAAAGCTGAAAAAGAATGTCCGTTTTTTCCTGGGGTAAGTATCAGATTGCATTGGCCTTTTGACGATCCAGCGGCTTTTGAAGGAAGTGAAGAAGAAAATTTGGAAGTTTTTAGAAGAGTCAGAGACGAAATAGAAAAAAAGATAGTAGATTTTGTCCAAAATACTGATAAATACTCAAACATAAAAGCAAATTTTGAAATATAGGATTTTATAATTTGTTTTCAATAATTTAACACAATTCATTTGTTTTTTTGTTAGAATGTTTATATAAAAGGTTTAATCAAGTTAATATATGTGAAGTTTACATAGCCTCTTTCTGTATAATGCTGATAATAAGGTTCAGCAGTTTCTACCAAACAGCCGTAAACTGTTTGACTACAGTGAGAGGGGATTAGAGATTTTATTCAAAAATACAGATAAAATCCTGCCTCTCTGCTGTAATGAAAATTAAAGAAAGGCAGGATTTTTTATTTTTATTTATATAAAGGAGTGAATTAATTGAGAAAGGTACTTTTATTGTCAGGAAGTAAGTCCGACGAAATTTTTGTGAAATCAGCTATAGAGCTTTTTAGTGAATGGCGAATAGAATGTGATTACAGAGTTTATAGTGCTCATAGAGAACTAAAAGAGCTAACAAAGTTCATAGAAAATATTTCCGAAAAAGATTATTGTGCCATTATAGCTGTTGCAGGTCTTTCAGCAGCATTACCCGGTGTAGTTGCCTCTTTAACAAATCTTCCAGTTATAGGTGTTCCAAGAGATGTTGGACCTTTGAATGGATTAGATGCATTGTTTTCTATGGTTCAAATGCCAAGTGGTGTACCAGTTGCCACTATGGGTATCGGTGCTAATGGAATGAAAAACGCAGCATATTTTGTTAAAAGACTTTTAGAAACAGAAGGTGAATTAAATGGATAAAGAAAAATTTGATTTACTTTATGAAGGAAAAGCAAAAAAGGTGTATAAGTATAACGAGAACGAACTATTAATTGAATTTAAAGACGATGTTACCGCATTCAATGGATTGAAAAAAAGTAATGTGGTAAATAAGGGTAAGATTAATAAAAAGATTTCTGAATTCTTTTTCAAAATGCTAAATAAAGAATCTATAAATACACACTACATAAAAGAATATGATGATAGCTCTTTTATTGCTAAATGGACAAATTTAATTCCTTTAGAAGTTATTGTTCGAAACTTTGCAGCAGGTAGCTTTTGTAAAAGATATGGTGTAGAAAAAGGATATAAATTCGATGATACTTTAGTTGAATTTTCATTGAAAGATGACAATTTAGGAGATCCAATGATAACTAAAGATGCAATATTACTGTTGAAAATCACTTCTGAAGATGTCTTAGAACAGATTGAAACTATTTCTAAAAGGGTCAATAAGATATTGTCAAATTATTTAAAATCTAAGCATATAATCTTAGTTGATTACAAATTAGAATTTGGCTTAGCGAAAAAAGATGGAAGATTGACGTTAATAGATGAGATATCTCCTGATACATGTAGATTTTGGGATGATAATACTATGGAATCTTTTGATAAAGATGTATATCGTGAAGAAAAAGGTAATTTAATTAATGCTTATGAGGAGTTATTCAGGAGGCTAAATATATGAACAAAGAAGGAAAGATTTTTGAGTTTGAAATTAAAGTCAAATTAAGAGAGGGTATTTTAGATCCCCAAGGAACTGCAACGTACAAGGTTCTTAAGAGACTTAATTATCCAGTAGAAGATGTCAGATTCAATAAAAGTATAAAATTATTAATAAAAGAAAACAATTCGCAAGAAGCTAAAAAGGTCGCAGAAGAGATAGCTTATAAAGTTCTTTCTAACCCGGTTCTTGAAGATTTTGAAGTGAGAGAGATAACTAACGGCTATATGGAGTGTGAGATAGGTGAATAGTCTAAAAGCCGCTGTTATAGTATTTCCTGGGTCTAATTGTGACAAAGATGCCTACTTTGCTTTAAAAACAAATGGTTTTAAAGTTCAGTATGTATGGCATGATTTTAGCAAAATGCTGGATTATGATTTAATATTCATTCCAGGAGGATTTTCTTATGGTGATTATTTGAGAGTTGGAGTACTTGCGCGATTTTCTCCGGTAATGAATTCTGTTGAAAAATATGTGCTGAAGAAAAGAGGTTTAATAATTGGGGTGTGTAATGGTTTTCAAATTCTTACTGAAGCTGGCTTATTACCCGGAGCATTGACAGTTAACACATCTCATAGGTTTATATGTAAAGATATTGATTTAAAGATAGTTAACAATAAAACTCCTTTTACAAATTCAATCAATAAAAAGATAATAAGATTACCGATAGCTCATAAATACGGAAGGTTTTTTTCATTAAAAAAAGATATTGCTGAAGATCAAATTGTATTAAAATATGTGGAAAACCCTAACGGTTCATTTGAAGATATTGCTGGTATAGTAAATAAAGATATGAACGTGTTTGGACTGATGCCACATCCTGAAAGAGCTTGTACGCAAATTTTAAAAAATGAAGATGGGAATTATATTTTTCGATCCATCAGGAGGTATTTAACAAGTGAACAATTCGTCAGAAATTAAACAATTAGCTTTAAATTTAGGGCTGTCAGAAGAAGAATTTAATTTGATAGTCGATAGATTAGGAAGGGAACCAAACGAATTTGAAACTTTTCTTTTTTCTGCTCAATGGTCGGAACATTGTGGCTATAAACATTCAAAACACTATTTAAAAAAATTGAATGCATCGTACGAAAGTGAAAATGCAGGTTATGTGGAAATTGGTAAAAAGGCAATAGTATTTAAGGTAGAAAGCCATAATCATCCATCGGCAGTTGAGCCATATCAAGGAGCTGCAACCGGTATCGGAGGAATTGTAAGAGATATATTGGCTATGGGAGCAAGGCCTATAGCTCTATTGGATTCTTTAAAATTTGGTAACATAAAGGACCCAAAAGTCAAGAATATCTTTGAAGGTGTAGTATCAGGTATAAGTGATTACGGTAATTCTATAGGAGTACCCACTGTGGCTGGCGAAACTTATTTTCATGAAATTTATTCTACAAATCCTTTAGTTAACGTTATGTGTGTAGGGATTGCTAACAAGAATGAGTTAGTTTCTTCTCATGCCGATGGTCCGGATAAGCTTTTTGTTTATATTGGTTCTAAAACAGGAAGAGATGGTATACATGGTGCTTCATTCGCATCCAAAGAATTAACAGGTAAAGATGATAGACCTTCTGTACAAGTGGGAGATCCCTTTACAGAAAAAAATTTAATTGAAGCGACACTTGAAATACTAAAAATCAAAGGAGCAAAAGCTTGTCAAGATATGGGAGCTGCTGGTATTTTAAGTTCTACCTCTGAAATGGCTTATAAGGGAAATCTTGGTTGTGAAATATATTTAGACAAAGTTCCAAAAAGGCAAAAAGATATAAAACCATGGGAAATCATGTTGTCCGAATCTCAAGAAAGAATGCTATTTTTAGTAGAACCTGGATATGAAGATCAAGTTAAATCTATATGTGAAAAATATTTGATAGAATTCGCTGTAATAGGAAAAACAATATCCCTAAAAAGGTATAGAATTAAAGATAGTGAAACAGGTAATTTATTATCTGATATCCCGATAGACATTTTAGTTAATGCACCGGAATATTATAAAAAAACTATTACTCCACATATTTTCATATTGAACAAAGCTAGAAAAATACCCAAAATAGACGATACTGTTGAAACAATTTTAAAAAAAATGTTGAAAGATCCCAATCTTACAAGTAAACAATGGATATTCCAACAATATGACTATAAGGTTGGTACAAATACAATTATAATTCCTGGTGAAGCAGATGCTTCGGTGTTATGGATAAAGGGAACAACAAAAGGTTTTGCCGTGACAATAGATAGTAACAGTATATACTCTTATTTAGATCCATATGAAGGTACAAGAAATGTAATTTATGAGGCTGCAAGAAATTTAATTTCTGTCGGAGCAAAACCTTTGGCCATTACCGATAATTTAAACTTTGGTCATCCAGATGATGAAGAAGTTTTGTGGCAATTTGAAAAAAGTATAGAAGCTTTAATAAATGTTTCTCGTGAACTTTCAACGCCAGTTGTTAGTGGCAATGTTAGTTTTTACAATTCCTATAAAAATTCTTCGGTATATCCTACACCTGTAATTGGCATGATAGGTGAAATAACAGATATTAATAAAATAGTAGACAGAAAGTTCAAAAATGTTACAGATGTTGTGTACTTATTAGGTAAAGTAGACATAGATTTTGACCGTTTGGGGGGAAGTTTGTATCTTCAGATCTGTAAAGACTTTATTGGTGGAGAAATAGATCTTGTAGATACTTTTTATGAAACTAATTTAGATCGTTTTATTATCGATCTTATAAGCAAACAAATTTTTGAAAGCGTACACGATGTTTCAAAAGGAGGTCTGGCTTTTGCTATTGCTGAATCATGTATTTTAAGCCAAAAGGGTTTTTTAGGCAATTTAGGGAATTCCATAGAGGAATTGTTTGGGGAAAATCAAAGTAGATTTATTGTTTCTATATCTCGTGAAAATGTCAACCATTTTGAAGAGTTGGCGAAAGCAGCTAATATTGGATTCAAAAAGTTAGGTGAGATAAAAGAAAAGTCAGAAGGTATAGAATTTGGATTCGGTAAGTTTGAAATAGAAGAATTAAGCAATTTATATTATAATTGTATTTCTAATTTAGTGGAGGAAAAGTGAATATTATGTTGATGGAGAATTGTGGATTATTTGCTGCTTATTCAAAAGATTCACGATACAATGTAACTGGAAGAATAATTGAAGGATTATTAGCTTTGCAGCATAGGGGTCAAGAAGCAGCAGGGATTGCAGTGTCAGATGGAATTAAAATTCAAACTTACAAAGGAAAAGGAGTGGTAAATTCGGTTTTTAATAAAAGTATTTCACAAAAGATAAAAGGTTATTTTGGCATAGGCCATGTGAGATATTCAACTAATGGTTTTTCTAACTTTGTAAATGCTCAACCTTTGACTGTAAGATATAAAAATGAGTTTTTCTCTATAGCACATAATGGGCAAATAGAGAATAGCGCAGAGTTAAAAAAAATATTTGAAGAAAAGGGTTCAATTTTTATGACTACTTCTGATACTGAACTGATACCTCATTTGTTAGTTAACAATTTCAAAAAAGCTCCTTCAAAGTGGGAATCAAAAGAAGTAGGAAAAGTAATTGATAAAAGTATAGGACCTTCTTACTCTTTATTGTTGTTGTTCGAAAATAAAATTATTGTATTAAGAGATGCTTTTGGATATAGGCCGTTATTTTTGTGTGAAACAAAAAATGGGATTTATGTTGCTTCCGAGGACAGTGCATTCAAAATTTTTCCTCTAAGGGATGCAAATATCAGGGAAATCAAACCAGGAGAAGCGGTTGAAATAAAAGATGGTATCATAAAAAGTTATGAGATCAATCCTAATAAAAATTATAAATTTTGTTTTTTTGAACAGGTATATTTTGCGAGGCCAGATTCTAATGTATTTGGAGAAAATGTCCATTTAATGAGAGAAAAATTGGGGGAACTTTGCGCAAAGGAGAATCCTATTGATGCTGATATAGTAATTCCTGTCATGGACAGTGGATTTTCTGCAGCATTAGGTTACTCAAAAGCATCTGGTATTCCTTTAGAAATGGGTCTTATGAGGAACAAATATGTTGGAAGGACGTTCATAGATCCTGATATTCAAGAGAGAAAATTAGGAGTAAGAAGGAAACTTTCTCCTGTAAAAGAAGTTATAGAAAACAAGAGATTGGTATTGGTAGATGATTCGATAGTTAGAGGTACCACCGTAAAATATATAGTTAAAATGTTGAGAGAAAATGGTGCTCAAGAAGTTCATATTAGAATTGCCTCTCCTATGGTTGTTAATACTTGTCATTGGGGAGTGGACATTCCTGATAAAAATGATTTAATTTGCTCTACTAAATCTTTAAAAGAAATTGAAGTCCTTGTCAATGCCGATTCTATTAAATTTATATCGTTGACTAATTTATTGAATTCTTTGGGATCAGATGGTAGAAAATATTGCTTACATTGTTTTCAAAATGATTGGGGAGAAACTTCCTTTTAGAGTTTACACAGAAATAACGGATAGTTTTGGTTCTCTTGCAAATATTATGGATAATTAAGCTGGAGTTAAATTAAGTGAAATTTCTCCGGCTAAAGTGGTGGTAGGCTAAAAGCCTTATAAGATGTGGGATTATTTGCTTAAGGAAATTTTAAAGAAAGCTACTTCATTACAGTATAAACTGTTGTCTCCACGTCTTTTGTTTGTATCTTATTTTTTACATGCTATTTTTGGAAGAGAATCAGAAATAAGGGCTTTTAAAAATAAGCATTTTAATTTATAACAGGTTCAGAGTTAAGTCCTCTCCCTTCTCCGCCTACAAGTGAGAAAAATTTAAAGGAATATATAATCAGTGAGTATTAAAACTATAAAGATATTTTAAAAAAACTAAAATTCAGAACATTTATACACTCGGAAGGTTAGAATTTCTAAACTAAATAAATTAATATTAGAGACCTTAGAAATGAAATTTTGAATTTTAAACGAGTTCAGGGCGGAGTCCTCTTCCTACTCTTCGGTAGAGGTACCAAAAAGTTAAAAGAAGTCATAATTAGTAAAAATTAAGGTTATAGAGGCATTTTATAAAAAATTTGACGATAAAACATACATAAAAATGGTTTTTAGAATTTCTAAAGCTAAAGTTAGTAAATTAATATTAGGTACTTTAGAATAATAATTTTCAAAAAATAAGCTTTTGAATTTAAAACAGGTCCAGGACACAGCCCTCTTCTCTTTGGCTACAAGTAACGAAAAAGGTAAAGAAATTAGGAATTAGTAAGGATTAGAAGTAGGTAGGTATTTTGTAAAAAAATCAACGCTAAAACATATATATAATAAGAATTTTGGAATTTCTAAAATAAGTAAAATTAATATAAATAGGAGGAAGTTATGTATTATAAAGAATCAGGGGTAGATGTTAATAAGGCAAATGAAGCTATAAAAGAAATAAAGGAGTTAGTTGGAGATAATATTGGAGCATATGCGGGGATTTTTCCATTGTATGATTTTTTAGCTTTCAACGGTTATACAGATCCTGTATTGGTAGCAACAACAGATGGAATAGGAACAAAATTGGAACTTTTGAAAGAACATAAAATGTGGGACATTGCAGCCATAGATCTTGTTGCCATGAACTTAAATGATTTAGTTTGTATGGGAGCTAAACCTTTATTCTTTTTGGATTATTTTGCTACTTCTTCACTTCATAAAAACGATTTTATATGTTTTATAAAAAATTTGACAGGGACTTTGAAAAAATATGATTGCAAACTTTTGGGTGGAGAAACTGCTGAATTACCCGGTATTTTTTATGAGAATCAAGAAGATGTTGCAGGGTTTGCTGTAGGAATTGCTGAAAAAGAAAAAATGTTTGATTATTCAAAGATAAAAACAGGAGATAAATTGATAGGATTAACTTCTTCAGGAATACATTCTAATGGTTATTCATTAGTTAGAAAATTATTGAAAGATCAGAAATTGGCCTATAAGAATTATATTTTGAATCCTACAAGAGTATATGTTGATCAAACTTTAAGAATAAGAGATTATATAAAAGGCGCTGCTCATATTACAGGTGGAGGCATTATAGATAACTTAGGTAGAATTATTCCTAACGGTTATTGTGCAAATATTAAAGTTGATTGGGAATATCCAAAAGTTTTTCACGATATAATGGATGCTGGAGTATCTCTTAATGAGATGTTTAAAGTTTTTAATATGGGAGTTGGAATGATTTATATAATGAACGAAGATAATCTAACTAAAGTAAAGGAAATCTTAGAAATTGAATTTTCAGAAACAGTTTTGTTAATAGGGGAAATATCGAATTGTAAAAGTGTTGAAGAAAAAGTCTATCTTGAATTTTAAAAAGGTGTGATGCAAGTTTCTAATATTCGCAACGTTTTGAATTTGAAGTGGTTATAGGGAGACATTTAAAAATTAGGAGATGAGAATTAAGATTGAAAGAAATAATAATTTTAGCTTCTGGTAATGGAACTAATTTTGAAGCAATATGTAATTATTTTTCGGATCCTAAAAAAAACGTTAAAGTGAAATTGTTGATTACTGACAATAAAAAAGCCTTTGTAATTAAAAGATCACAAAAGGTTGGAATTGATTGTTGGGTTATTGATTATCACTCATGTAAAAGTAGAGAAGAATACAACAAAAAACTTTTCGCACTTTTGAAGAGTTTAGATTTTGATTTAATAGTTTTAGCTGGTTATATGAGGATACTTCCCGATTATATAGTAAAATATTATGAAAAAAGGATTGTAAATATTCATCCTTCTCTTTTACCTAATTATAAAGGTTTAAACGCTATAGAAAGATCATTTAACAATAGAGAATCTTACGGTGGCATAACTATTCATTATGTGGACGAAGGAGTTGATACGGGAGAAATTATTTTTCAAAAAAACTTAAAAATACTAAAAAATTGGACATTAGAAAAATATGAAGAAAATATTCATAAATTAGAGCATCAATATTATCCACAGATAATTGAAAAAATATTAAAAAGCATAAGTGGAATATAATAATATAATAAGAGTTATAAAGAAAAAAGACTTTTTTCTTTCTTTGACTACAAGTAACAAAGAAATTAAAAAAATATATAATTAAGGGATATTAGAACTAAAGAGTAAATTTTAATAAAAGGGGAGGACAATAATGGTTAAGATTGAAAGGGCTTTGATAAGTACTTATAAAAAAGAAAATGTGGTTGATTTTGCAAATTTTTTAAAAAATATAGGGATAGAAATAGTTTCTACAGGGGGAACCGCTAAAAAATTAGAAGAAAATGGAATTAAAGTTACTCTTATTGAGGAAATTACCGATTTTCCAGAAATTTTAGATGGTAGAGTTAAAACATTACATCCAAAAATACATGGTGGTATTTTAGCGAGAAGGAATAAAAGAGAAGATATGGAAATTTTAGTTAGATATAATATAAAGCCTATAGATCTTGTATATGTAAATCTTTATCCTTTTTTAGATATGGCCCAAAATAATGATATTAATTTAAGTGAATTATTTGAGTTCATAGATATAGGTGGTCCAACTTTAATAAGAGCTGCTGCTAAAAATTATAAAGATGTATTAGTTATTGTTGATGAAGAAGATGCAAAAAAAGTAGAAGAAAAATTGATAAACGGTGAAGAGATAAATGAAGATTATCGATTGTATTTAGCCTCAAAAGCTTTCAATTTAACAGCCTTTTATGATACTTGCATTAGTAGTTTTTTGCAAAATGTTATTTCTAAAAAGACAGGGAAAGATTATCAAACAAAATATTTAACTATCCCTTTTGAAAAGACTTTTGATTTAAGATATGGAGAAAATCCTCATCAAAAAGCTTATTTTTACAAAAATTCATTAAATATAGGAAGTATGACTACTTTTGATCAACTTAATGGCAAAGAGTTATCTTTTAATAACTTACGAGACGCAGATTCTGCCTGGAAAGTAGTAGCTGAATTTGATGAACCTACATGCTGTGGTTTAAAGCATAGTACGCCTTGTGGGGTAGCCAGTGGTAAAAATACATTGGAAGCATTTAAGAAGGCTTATGAATGTGATCCTGTATCAATATTTGGTGGAATCGTTGCTTTTAATAGATCTGTTAATGTAGAAACCGCAAAAAAATTGAATGAAATATTTCTTGAAATAGTTATGGCACCTGATTATGATGAAGAAGCTTTAAGAATTTTACAAAAGAAGAAAAATCTTAGGATACTTAAAATGAAATATACTCCTTTAGATAAATATGAACATGTTTCAATAGATGGAGGATTGTTAACTCAAGAAGTTGATAAAGATTTAATTAATGATTTCCATGTAGTTACAGAAGAAAAAATCACAGACGAAATTAAAGAAGAACTAATATTTGCATGGAAAGTCGTTAAATTTGTGAAATCTAATGCCATCGTTGTTTCAAAAAATAAAGCTACTACAGGGATTGGTACTGGTCAGCCAAATAGAATTTGGGCGGCGATTGAGGCACTTGAAAGAAGCAAAGATAAAGGAGCAGAAGTTTTGGCTTCAGACGCATTTTTCCCTTTTAGTGATGTAGTTGAGAAAGCAGCAGAATATGGTATAAAAGCTATAATTCAGCCAGGTGGATCTATTAGAGACAATGATTCTATACAAGCGTGTAATAAATATGGTATTTCTATGGTATTCACAGGAATGAGACATTTTAAACATTTATAAAAGTAACATAAAGAAAATATAAAATAGATTGTTTTAATAATAAATTTTAAAAATTTGCCCTTTGTGATATAATATTAACAATTAGAAAAGCAAAGGGATGATAAAGTTGAACTTAAAAATTAAGAATTTACTTCTTTTTATCGCTACTATTGTATCTTTTTACTTACTAAAATTAGATTTTATTAATGTAAATTGGATGGATTTTCTTTTTCTTGTTTTTATAACTATTATTACAGATAATATAAAAATTTATTGGAAAAACAATAGATTGATATCAAATATGCCGGCTTTTTTATATGCTTTTATTTTAGGTCCAGAGTATATTTTAATTTCTTGTTTGATAATAATCTTTAGTCGAACGAAACATAAGGAATTATCAAAAAGAATATATAGGGTTCTTGTATTTTCTACTGCCTATTCTGTTGCGGCATTAATATCATACAGTTTTTCGACATCGTTTTCTTTGTTTTCTTTGTTTTTATTTGTCAGTATTTCCAAATTTTTAAATTATTTAATAGTCGATCTTCCTAAAAAAGTTGATCTAAGCTTTTTTTTATTTGAATATTTACTTTTCTTAAGTTTTATTCCTTATTCTTTTTTATATCTATACTTTTCAGAAAGCATTTTTAGATACTCTATATTGTTAGTTAACTTGTTTATCTTGTTGATTTTTTATGCTTTCGTCAATTTATTAAATCAAAAATTGAATGAAAATATAAAAAGTGAAAGATTGAGGAAGTTGAATGAAGTAATAATAAATTTGGGGTCAGTTTTAAAAGATTTTTCTTTAAAAATTCCGCCAGAACAAATTTTAGATAAAATCGGGGATATTTTACATGATGAATTAGGATATTCTTATGTTTTAATAAGTCTTTTTGATTTTGATAAGAAACTTATCAGGAGAGTAACTCAAAAAGGTTTATCAAAAGAGATTTTTGAAAAGATTCAAAATCAAGAAGTACCGATTAGCGAAGTCAATAGATTTTTTAGAAAAAAATATAAATACAAAGAAATTTATTTTATTCCTCAAGCAAATTTAATAAATGATATCTATACCCATCAACCTCGGGAAAATATTGATGAAAATTATTTTCAAGAAACGTCGAATAAATGGGATCCTGATGATTTATTGTTGCTTTCTTTGAGAGATGAAAAAGATAGATTAATAGGGTATATTTCATTGGACGGTCCTGAAAACAACTTAAAACCAACAAAAGAAGAAATGAACATTTTATCTGTATTTGCTGAGATGGTCTCATTGGTTTTAACTCATTCGCAGAAGTTTCTTGAAATTAAAAACAGCTCTGAAAAAGATGGTTTAACAGGAGTTTATAATCATTCTAAACTCTTTTTGGATTTAGAAGAATTTGAAAAGGAAAAAGTAAAAATATGTCTCGTTTTTTTTGATATCGATAATTTTAAGGCTTTCAACGATACTTATGGGCATGAATTTGGTGATTGGGTTTTAATTCAAATTGCAAATATATTACAAAATAATACAAGAAATGATGATAGGGTATATAGATATGGTGGGGATGAGTTTGTGTTGATACTTAAAAACATTTTTAAAAAAGATTTGTTAAATATAGTCAATAGGATTTTTTCGTGTATTAATGAAATGGAACCAAAAATATCTGTAAGTGCCGGTTGTTGCTGTAGTGAAGAAAAAGTTGACAGTTATACTCAAATTTTGAATAAAGCTGATGAAAGAATGTATAAAGCAAAAAAAGAAGGGAAAACGGGCATCATTTTTTATGAATGAACTATTTGATTTTAAGAAATATTAAAAGCTGATGGAAGTTTAAAATGGCTTTAATATTATCTAAGACTTTAAAATTTTTAAAGTATTTAATAAAAAATTTAGGTACTTTAGAAATAAGACTTTTCTAAAAACAACATTTTGAATTTAAAATTGGTCCAGGGCGGAGCCTCCTCCTCCTTTCTTGGCTACAAGTACCGAAAAAGGTAAATAAATTAGGAATTAGTAAGGACTAGAAGCAGGAGGTATTTTTTAGAAAAATCAATGTTAAAACATCTATAATAATAAGGATTTTGAAATTTCTAAAGTGAGTATAAAAAAATTTTACGGGAGGTTTTTAAGTAATGAGAATTTTGGTGATTGGTAAGGGTGGTAGAGAGCATGCGTTAGCTTGGAAATTTGCACAAAATAAAAATGTTGAAAATATTTTTGTTATGCCTGGCAACGATGGTATCTCTTTTGAAAATAAATGTAAGTGTGTAAATATTGACGATATAGATGAGATTTTAGATTTTGCTAAAAAAGAAAGTATAGATATAACTTTTGTAGGTTCTGAAGAGTATCTTGCTAAAGGAATAGTTGATAAATTTAAGGAAAATAAGTTAAATATAATTGGTCCTGAAAGGAAAGCAGCGAGGTTAGAAAGTAGTAAAGTTTTTGCCAAGAATTTTATGCAAAAATATGGAGTTCAAACAGCAGATTACATAACATTTGATAATTTATATGAAACGAGATCTTATATAGAAAATCTAAAAAACTCAAAATATCCGCTTGTTATAAAAGCTGACGGTCTTGCTGGGGGAAAAGGAGTTTTTATATGTAATAATTTAGAAGAATCAGAAAAAGCACTTAATGAGTTGATGGAGAAATCATTTTTTAAAGAAGCTGCTCGAAAAATTGTTTTAGAAAGATATTTAAGTGGTTTTGAAACTTCATTATTTATATTGTTAGATGGGGAGAACTACAATATTTTATGCTTTTCTAAGGATCATAAAAAACTTTTGGAAGAAGATAAAGGGCCTAATACTGGTGGAATGGGGGCTATAACTCCTCATCCTGATATAAAAGAAGAATTGAGAGAAGTTATTGATCAAAAAATTATTTTTCCAACACTAAATGGTTTAAAAAAAGAAGGTTTGTTTTATAAAGGTGTGTTATATATTGGATTATTGATAGAAAATGATGAGCCGTACGTATTAGAGTATAATGTAAGATTCGGTGATCCGGAAGCTCAATCTATTTTATATTTGATGAAAAATGATTTATTAGACATTGTAAATTCACTTCAAAATGAGAATATTAATAATTGTGAAATTCAATGGAACAACGAATTTTCTTTATGCTTAACGATTTGTACTAAAGATTATCCTTTTTCTTACAACGTTGGTGAAAAAATAATTATAGATCCCACAATAACGTCTAAGATTTTTTATGCAGGTGTTAAGTTAGAAGATAAAGATTTAGTAACCAACGGGGGAAGAGTTTTGAATATTGTAAATAGCGGTAAAACATTGAAAGAAGTGAGAGAAAAAGTTTATAGGGATGTTGATAAGATATTTTTTAAATCACGATATTATAGAAAAGATATCTAACAATATAATAATTTAAAAAAACTTAACCACTTTTGTTTATTTTGTGTCTGCTCATATTTTCCTCAACTTTCAAATAACCGGTTTTCATGGCATTTTTACTTTTTTGTAGATTTAGTTGCTGGATTTTAATTTTTTCAAACTGTTCTTTTATTCTCTTTTCTCTTTCTAAATCTTTTTTTAAAATATCTTGCACAATGTTTTGAGTCTCAGGATTCTCTTTATAAACTTCTATTTCTTTCAATAAACTAAATCTAAATTCTAACGATTTGGAAAAGTTTTCGAAATCGTTAGAATTTAAATATTCGTCTAATTTTGATTCAATCTTTTCTAATTTCTCTTTCAAATCATTAAAACTGTTCGAAAATTTATCATTCATAATTTATCATCTATTTTTCCTCATCTTTTAACCATTTTATTTTTGCTATTCTTTTTTTATTATAACATAATAGGAGAGTTATTTCGTAATTTATGAATATTTCTATATACGCATGATTAAGAGCAATTAAAAGCTTTTATTTTTAATTATTTTACTTTTTCTCGTTTTTTTTATATAATATATTATTAGAGGTTTTTCCTTTTTGGAAAAAAGACAAAGGGGAGTATATAATGGAAACGATAATTTTAGAAATAGATCCTTTAAATATTGAAGAAGAAAAAATTAAAAAAGCTGCTCAAGCAATTAAAGAAAATAAAACTGTAGTTTTTCCTACAGAAACGGTTTATGGGTTGGGAGCAAATGGATTTTCAGAAAACGCTGTAAGAAAGATTTTTGAAGCAAAAGGTAGACCTTTTGATAATCCGTTGATTTTACATGTTGCAAATATCAAATCTTTTTTAGAGTTCTCGTACATTTCATATTCGTTGTTAGAAAAGATAGAGAGACTGTTACCTGGTCCTGTGACTTTTGTCCTTAGAAAAAAAGAGATAATCCCTAATATTGTTACTGCAGGCAAAAATACTGTTGCAATAAGAATGCCTGCACATCCTATTGCTTTAAAGCTTATTGAGTATGCGGGCGTTCCAATAGCTGCCCCAAGCGCTAATATATCAGGTAAGCCGAGTTCAACTTTATCTGAACACGTTATACATGATTTAAAAGGAAAAGTTGATTATATAATTATAGGTGGCAAAGTAGAATTTGGTGTGGAATCTACCGTAATTGATTTAACTCAAGGTAAAGTTCCTGTACTATTGAGACCAGGGCCAATACCTCCTGAAAAGTTAAAAGAGATTTTTGGCGATATTGAAATTCCGAAATTTGTATATGGTATTGTAGAAGCCGATTATATAAAAGCTCCGGGAATGAGATATAAGCACTACTCTCCTAATACTCCTGTAATATTAATAGAACATGATGAAAAAGAAAATATGGTAAATAAGGTCGTCGATGAATATCAAAAATATTCAAATGCAATTGTATTGTGTTTAAGAGAGCATTCTCTTTTTTACAAAGAAAAAAACATAAATTATGATATTATAGGTAGTGAGGATAACTATTATGAATTTGCAGCAAAACTTTTTGAGATGTTAAGAAAGTACGATGAAAAAGTAGAAGTTATGATTGTTGAAGGTATAGAAGACAAAGGTATAGGTATTGCTGTGATGAATCGTTTAAGAAAAGCATCAGAAAAAACTGTTTAATTAATTTATCAAAATTTTGGAAAATAATATAAAGGGGGATATGCATGGAACTTCTATTTGATGTTGGGAATTCTTATACGATTGTTGGAATACACAACGTTGATAAGTTTTTTACATGGAGATTGGGACCAAGTATCCTCGAATCGGAAGATATATTATTCGCAAATCTATCAAAATTAGTAGAATATTCTAAACTTGATATTAATAATATTAAAGAAATAGGAATATCTTCAGTCGTTCCAAAAGTAAACTTTATTTTGGAACAATTTTCTAATAAATATTTTAACATAGAGCCTATATTTGTTTCTTCAGAACACAAAGTTTATAATATTGGATACTTAGTTGACTATCCAAAAGAAATAGGTGCAGATAGATTAAGTAATGTAATAGCGAGTAAAGTTGATTATGGAGATAATGTAATTGCTGTAGATTTTGGAACCGCAATTACAGTTGATGTTCTTGAAGGAGGAAATTTTGTTGGCGGCGCTATAATTCCGGGATTTAGAACAGCTATAAATGCTTTATTT
Organism: Petrotoga sp. 9PWA.NaAc.5.4; assembly: GCF_002895485.1. Taxonomy (NCBI): domain Bacteria; kingdom Thermotogati; phylum Thermotogota; class Thermotogae; order Petrotogales; family Petrotogaceae; genus Petrotoga; species Petrotoga sp. 9PWA.NaAc.5.4. The sequence goes on along the minus strand of NZ_AZRK01000042.1, from coordinate 87,666 downwards.
TCTAAAACTGCCAAACTTCCAGAAGTTGATTTAATTCCTGTGAATTATAATTTAGGCAAAAATACTATTGATAATATACAAATAGGAGTTGTTAAAACTACTTTATTTGGCATAGAAAAATTAATTCAAGAAATAAAAAACGAGAGAAAACAAGATTTTTTTGTGGTTGTGACTGGCGGCGATGCTAAATTTTTAAAGTTTTCTTTTTTTGATAAATATGATTCAAACCTTACTTTAAAAGGTATAAAGTATTATATGAAAGAAGTAAAAACTCTTTAAAATAAACAATGAAATTGGATTTAGAATAGCACTTAAACTTTTTGGTCTAAGAATGTTGATAAATGCGGAGGAACGGACGTGAAGTTTCTAATTGTGAATCCTTGGATTTATGACTCAGCTGCTTATGATTTTTGGTTAAAACCATTAGGCCTTTTGTATATTTCTGAAATTTTAAAAAATTTAGGCCATGAGGTAATTTTTATAGATCTATTAAACAGGTATGACAAAGAATTGGTGAAACAAAAAAAAGTAAAAGATAAATACTATGGTACTGGTAAGTTTTATAATGAAGTTGTTGAAAAACCATCCATATTAAAAAATATACCAAGAGATTTTAAAAGATACGGTTTACCAATCGAACTATTCAGACAAAAATTAGAGAAAATTAAAAAAAATGAAAAAGTAGATGCTATTTTGGTTGGAGTTACTCTTACATATTGGTATTATGGGGGACTTAAATGTATTGAAGTTTTAAGAGAATTTTTCCCTGAAACTCCGATATTTTTTGGTGGTATTTATTCTACTTTATATACAGAACATGCAAAAGAGACATTTTCTTGTTATAATGTTTCTGTTTTTCCTGGTATGGGAATTTTACCTTTAAAAGGTGTTTTAAATGAATTAAATTTGAATTCAGAAAGTTTAGATAGATTAGATTGGTTTGAAAAAACAGATTTGACCTATGAATTATACGATTCTGACCTTCCTTATGTTGTATTAATTACTTCGGTTGGATGTTCCTTCAAGTGTTCTTACTGTGTTACTCCAAAAATGTGGCATTTCGAATATCGAAGCATAGATAAGATTGTAGATAATATTGACTTTATATTAAAAAAAAGACCTTATATAAAAGATATAGTCTTTTTCGATGATGCTTTTTTGTTAAGGGATGATATTAAAGATTTGCTAAAGGCGCTTTCTGCTTTTGAGATTAGATTTCACTTGCCAAATGGAATACATGCAAGAAGAGTTGATGAAGAGATTGCTTACTTACTAAAAAAAGCTAATTTTAAAACGATTAAGCTGGGATATGAAAGTTATGATTATAAAACTCAAAAAGAAACAGGGTTTAAAGTAAGTAATCGAGATCTTGAAAGAGCTATTTTAAACCTAAAAAAAGTAGGTTTTAGTAAAGATGACATATCTGCTTATATTTTAATTAATTTGCCTGGTCAAAGCAAAGAAAAAGTTATAGAAGCAATAGATTTTTGCTATTCCTTAGGAATTAGAATAAATTTAAATGAATTTACACCTATACCTGGTACAACTGAGTTCAATAAATTGGTTGAAGAAAAATATATTTTTGAAAATATTGATCCATTATTGTTGAACAATACCTATATACCATATTGGGCAAATTTTACATTGAATGTAGATGAAATAAATGAAGTAAAAAATTATGCGCGTAGTAAATATTTTCAATAAATCTATTTATAGAAGATTATAATTGATTGTATGGTATTATAACCAATTAGAATGCAAAATCTTCAGTTTGGTATTGTTGACAAATATTTATAAAATGACTATAATTATAGTCAAGGGGTGTTATAATGGAATTGAAAGATTCTGTATTTTATAATTTAGCGGATGCAAAAGCGAAATTTTCTCAAGTTGTCGACCAAACAAAGGATAAAGATGTAATTATAACAAAAAATGGTGTTCCTATAAGTGTAATGATAAATTATAATAAGTTTATTCATTTAATGGAATTTATTGATGAAATAAGAGATATATCGCTTTTTGATTTAGAAGATGTGGAGAAATTTAAAGATATTAAAGCCTTTTTCAAAAATTTTGATGCTTAATGTTTTGTGAATCGCATAATAAATGAATTCATTAAAAATTTATATTTAGCTAAGATTAAAGGAGGAGATATTTTTTAAAAAATTCAGAATTTGAAATATTTATAGAATTTATGTTTTATAATTTTTAAAAAATTAATTAAAACTAATATGGAGGTGCTAATAAATGGCAGAAGTTTTATTAGAAAAAATAAATAAAGTATATCCGAATGGTTTTCATGCAGTTAAAGATGCTGAATTTATTATTGAGGATAAAGAATTTTTAGTATTGTTAGGTCCATCAGGATGTGGTAAAACAACAACACTAAGAATGATTGCAGGATTGGAAGATATAACATCAGGAACTATAAAGATAGATGGAAAAGTTGTAAATGATGTTGAACCAAAAGATAGAGATATTGCTATGGTTTTCCAAAACTATGCGTTATATCCTCACATGACTGTTTATGATAATATGGCTTTTGGTTTAAAATTAAGAAAAACCCCTAAGGACGAAATAGAAAAAAGAGTAAGAGAAGCTGCAAAGATTTTAGGGATAGAACATTTGCTTGATAGAAAACCCAAACAACTTTCAGGTGGTCAAAGACAGAGAGTTGCTGTTGGTAGGGCTATTGTTAGGGATCCTAAGGTTTTCTTATTTGACGAGCCTCTTTCTAACTTAGATGCAAAGCTAAGAGTTCAAATGAGAGCAGAACTTAAAAAGTTGCAAAAAAGATTAGAAGCAACAGTTGCCTATGTTACACACGATCAGGTTGAAGCTATGACAATGGCGGATAAGATAGTTATAATGAATGAAGGAATAATTCAACAAATTGGTGGTCCGTTTGAAGTTTATAATAATCCCAAAACTATTTTTGTTGCTGGGTTTATTGGAACACCTCCTATGAACTTTTTGAACGTAAAAGTTGTTAGAGAAAATGGCATTTGGTTAAAAGAAGAGGGTATTGCTATAAAAGTTCCAGATAATAGAGCATCTCTTTTAGAAAGTTATGTAGATAAAGAAGTTGTTCTTGGCGTTAGACCAGAAGATTTATATGATAAATCAATTTCGAGCAGTGCAAATGAAGGTAATGTGCTTAACTCTGTTGTAGATGTTGTTGAACCGTTAGGGAGCGAAACATTGCTGCATTTGGCTATTGGTAATCAAGCGATAACAGCTAAAGTTAGTCCACAAACACGTGCGGAAGCAGGTCAAAAATTTGAAGTAGTTGTTGATTTAGAAATGATTCATGTTTTTGATAAGGAAACCGAACAAGCTATATTTTAATAATAAATTATGTTAATTCCCATTATGGTGTTGCCATAATGGGAATTAATTCAATAATAATGTTTATTGGGGGGAATATTATTGATAATTAAACTCGTTTTTGGGCCTATTAACGAAGAAGAAATAGATTTGCCAGTTCATTACAATAGGCCATTGCAAGGATTATTTTATAGCTTAATGTCAGAAGAGATGCCAGGCTATCATGATATAGGTACCAAAGCCGAAGATAAAAAATTAAAACTTTTCACTTTTTCACGTATTTATCCCTCTGGCCCTTTTAAGGTTCAAGAAAAAAGGATGAGATTTAAAGGACTTTTTACGATCTTTTTTGCTTCACCTATTGAAGAATTGGTTGATTCGGTTTTAAATAGTCTTAACGAACAAAAAATTTTTAGGATAGAAAAAAATAGTTTTACTTTAGTAAAGTGTGAGAAAGTAAAAGCTTTTGTTAAAGAAAAAATATTAGTAAAAACGTTGTCTCCTATAACTGTTTATTCGACTATATTATTACCTAATGGTAAAAGGTATACTCATTATTTTTCTCCTTATTCGTCTGATTTTAAAAAGCTTATAGAAGAAAATCTTAAGAGAAAGTCTTCGGCTTTAAAATTGCCAATTAGAGATTCACATTTTTCTATAGAACCTTATGGAATAACAGAAAAAAATGAAAAACTTTTATTTTATAAAGATATCATAATAAAAGGTTGGACGGGATATTTTATTTTAAAAGGTGACAAAAAATTAATAGAATTAGCTTTGAATTCAGGGTTAGGAGCTAAAAATGCCCAAGGTTTTGGAATGGTTATGTCTGTGAAAAAAAATATAGTAGAGGAAGAAAATTTAAATTACTTTCAAAATTATAAAACAGTTCAAATGGTTTAGATTAAACAAGTAAGTTTAATATAGACTTTAAGGGGTGTTTTAAGTGGTTAAAAAGAACATTCTTTATGCGCAATCAGGTGGAGTTACTAGTGTAATAAACGCTTCTGCTTATGGACTTATTAATAGTGCAAGAAGAAATAAGTCTATAGACAAAATTTATGTTGGAATTAACGGTATTTCTGGTATCCTTGAAGGGAAATTATTTGATTTGACTGAGGAATCAGCAGAGAAAATAAATGCACTAAAATATACGCCTGCAAGTGCTTTTGGTTCATGCAGGCATAGGTTAAAAGAAGGCGATGAAGAAGGTTTCAGGAAACTTTTTAAAACCTTTAAAGATTATAATATCAATTGTTTTTTTTATAACGGTGGGAATGATTCTATGGACACTGCAAATAAGATAGACGAGTACGCAAAAAAGATTGGATACGATTTAATGGTTATAGGAATGCCAAAAACAATCGATAATGATTTATATGGAACAGATCACTCTCCCGGTTACGGTTCTGCATCTAAATATCTTGCTATTTCTATGCTTGAAGCAAGTATTGATACAAGAAGCATGTCAAAGGATTCGACAAAAATCTTTATTATGGAGACAATGGGAAGACATGCGGGATGGTTAGCAGCAGCTACTTCCCTTGCTAAATTAAATGGAGATTTTGGTCCTCAAATTATATTACTTCCTGAAAGAATTTTTGAAGAAGAAAATTTTTTAAGTAAAGTACAAAAAGAGATTGAAGGAAATGGGTACTGTTCTATAGCCGTTTCAGAAGGCATAAAATATAAAAGTGGGGCTTTTGTTTCTGATATGGGTTATACAGACAGTTTCGGAAATAGACAATTAGGTGACGTTGGTAGAGTAATTGCAAATATTATTCTTACGAGGCTTGGATTAAAGGTTCATGTTGCTATTCCAGATTATCTGCAAAGAAGCGGAGGTCATATAGTAAGTAAAACAGATCAGGAAGAAGCTATAAAAATAGGGGAAAAAGCTTTAGAATATGCTTTAAATGGTATAACGGGTTATATGGTAACAATAAATAGATTGTCTAATGATCCATATGAAGTGGAATATGGAAAGGTTCCATTATTTGAAGTTGCGAACAATACTAAATATTTACCTGAAGAATATATAAGTGATGATGGATATAACATGAATGAAAAATTCATAGAATATGCTAAGCCTTTAATATATGGAGAAAGCTATCCTGTTTATCAAAACGGTATACCTAAATATGTTTCTTTTCCCATAAAATAAGTAAGGAATAACGAATAACCAAAATAACTAAAACGCCGAGATGCTTTATTTCTCGGCGTTTTAGTTATTATTATATTATTATAAGTTCTATATTACTATTCTATTTAAAATTTTTTTATGTCGTATGGATCCATAGGTGAATTTTTTTCTAATTCATCTAAAATAATTTCTATTGCTTTATCTAGTTGTGGATCTTTCATTTCTTTATAATCCTTAGGCATTATATCTACTTCTATATCAGGATCGGTACCATAATTTTCTATTCCCCAACCCACATCTTTAAACCAAAAAGCCATTTCTGGTTGAGTTGTTATTGAAAAATCTACCAAAGGATTTCTTGGCCAAATACCTACTACTCCGCCCCAAGTTCTTTTCCCTATCAACTTTCCCAACTTCATCATTTTGAATGAATGGCTGAATATATCTCCATCGGAACCAGCAAATTCGTTAGTTACAGCTACTATAGGGCCTTTTACTGAGTCGTATTGATATTGTTCTGGGGCCATCCATTTCGGAAAATCATAACCAATGAATTTCCTATTTAATTTTTCTAAGATTAGCGAAGAGACACTTCCGCCTGAATTAAACCTAACATCTACTATTAAGGCATCCCGATGAATTTCATTTAAGTAATATCTATGAAATTCAGAATAGCCTAAAGCTTCCATATCTGGAATATGCACATATCCAACTTTTGAATTTGTTTTTTCATGAACATATTTCTTATTTTTTTCGACCCATTCTCTATATCGTAAAGGAGTTTCATCGGACAAAGTTTTTACTACAAACTTTTTTATTATAGTATCTTTTCTTTCATGTACTGTAGATATTTCTACGAACTGATTATTGTAATTTACCAATAATTCATTAAATGATTTTTCTTTCAGATCTTTACCATTTATAGAAACAATGTAATCGCTTTCTTTTACATCTAATGCTGGGCCAATTAATGGAGGCTTATATTTGTTATCCCAAGGATCTCCTTTCAATATGTGAGTTATTCGATAGATATTTTCAGTTTCATCGTATTCTAAGTCAACTCCTAAATAACCAATTTTATAAGTTGGTTTTGGCTTGTAATCCCCTCCAACTTCGTAAGCATGTGAAGTTTTTAATTCACCTTGCATTTCCCAAATTAAGTCTGAAAATTCGGTTCTCGATCCTATTCTATCTACTAAAACAATATACTTGTTCAAAATTTCATCCCAATTAACTTTTGGATTTTCACTATTCCAAAAATAAAACTTTTGTAATCTCCATGCTTCGCAAAGCATTTGTTTCCATTCACTTAGGGGATCTACTTCTACCTTTATTCGTGAAAGATCTATCCACCCAGTTTTTTTGTTAAACTTTTTTGTCTCATCTTTTTCTTCTTCCGAAGCAGGCGGTTCTGATGTTGATAAAATTCTTAGATCATTTCCTATCCTAATTGCTATTTTCTGAGTATCATTTGAGATTTTAAATTCTGAAACTCCTTCAAGAAAGGTTTTTTCTTCTTTATCTAAAAGATCATAATATTTCAAAGTGAGTTCTGAAGGTAAGCTCTTAAAAATATCTTCTTCGTTATCTAATTCTCCTTTAACAGAAGCTATAGTATAAAAAATCTTATTTTGGGCTGCTTCAATATCTAAATATCTTTCTTCACTTACTGGAAATTGAAGAATTCGATCAGTTATGTTCTCAAAATCAATTTCAATTTCTTTTAACTTCATATTTTCTTTATTTTCATCTCTTTTGTCAAAACTTTCCTGTGAGGTATCCTTTTCTCCTTCATCTTGGAAAGGAGAAGGAATATCTTTTTTTAGAGTAAGTAAATAAGGTTTAACGCCTTTAACGAAAGCAAAATTGAATTGTAAATTATCACTAACTGGGTTAAAAGTCCTATAAGATAAAAAGTATAAATATTTCCCATTTGGATCAAAAGTGGGAAGTACATCTAATAACACAGGTTCTGTAACCTGATGAGTTTTTTCTTCATTTTTATCATATATCATGATTGCGGCTTGCTTCCTATTAATATACTTAGAGTAAGTAATCCATCTTCCATCTGGAGAATATGCAAATCCATTAATTGGCCCTATATCACTTTTGTCTATTTCTTTTTTGGATTTTTTATCTAAATCAATAAGTATTAATTCATTTCTTTGATTCGTCAAAAGGATTTCTTCTTTATTAGGATTAGGAATTATTTTTGTGACTCTTCCTAAGTCAAGATCTTTGATTTTTAAAATTTCTGTTTTTGATTCTTTCAAATTATGTATTTCTATATGTTCTTCATTGTTCTCATCACTAATTGTTACAATTTTTTCTTCATCTTTCAAATTTAAATAGGTGGAGAGGCGATATCTTACCCCATGTGCTTTTCCTATTTGTTTTACAGGTCCAAACCAATTTTCATAGTAATAAGCTTTCCCTCGATGAGTTGTTAATAGTTTTTCACCTTTTTTAGAAACATTGAAGCTTTCAAAATATTCTGATGGATCAACGAACTTTCTATTTCTCTGAGTTAAACCACTTAAATATTTTATATCTATTTTTTTTGTTTCGTTATTTTTTACATTAAAAACATAAATATCTGCTCCGGCATGATATACGATGTTTTCTCCATCAGTTTTTGCATTTCTTACATAATAATTATTATGATGGGTATGTTTTTTTAGATCACTTCCATCAACTAAGCAAGAAAAAATGTTTGCTACATCTTCATGATCTGAGACAAAATAAATTCTATCGCCTATCCACATAGGATTAGCGAAGTTAGATTTTAAGTTAATTAATTTTTTAAAGTTGAAGTTTCCTTCTACGTCAATTAATATTTCACCTGCAGTACCTCCTCTATAATTTTTCCATCTGGCGGGTTCACCAGTTTTTCTACCGAGTACAACTCCTTTATCTTTGCCAAACGATATTTCTGTAGCAAGTCCATACTCTAATTTTTTTAGTTTTGTTTTATCATTTATAGCCACTTCCCATAGTTCAGTTATTCTTTTGAATGGTTGAGCATAGTTAGTTGAAAATATAACTGTTTCGTTATGCCATCCAACAACTTTACTATTACATCCCAAAAAAGTTAATCTTTTTGAAGTTCCACCGTCGGAAGGGATTATGTAAATATCTGGTACTCCTTCATCTCTTCCGGTGAATGCTATCCATTTTCCGTCTTCTGAAAAAGCCAAATCGGAAACTTCCCCTAAATTTGTAGTTAGTCTCCTGGCAATACTACCTTTTGTAGTTATTAACCAAATATCATCTTCTGAAACAAATGCGATTTGATCATTAAAAATTGTTGGATAACGATAATAACCATTAAATTGAGCATGCATTTACTTTAACCTCCTTCAGTTTATTGATATCCACTTTAGAAATTTCAAAGTCCTTATTATTATAGATGTTTTAACATTGATTTTTTCACAAAATACCTCCTTGCTTCTAGTCCTTACTAATTCTTAATTTCTTTACCTTTTTCGGTACTTATAGCCAAAGAAGGGAGAAAGGGCTGTGCCCTGGACCCATTTTAAATTCAAAAGCTTATTTTCTGAAAATTATCGTTTCTAAAGTATCTATTTATTGAGATACTACTTTCAAAATTATGAACCTCAAATTCTATAAATGGCAGGATTCTATTTTAACTTATTCTCAAAAAATCTCATTTCTGAAGTCTTTATCTTTAATTCATTGATTTTTTAACAGATCATAGATTTTCATATATGTATTGGATTATAGAATTTTCAAATTCTTTTGCCCTTCTATTATTAAAAGCAAAATTATTTTCCATTAAAGTAAATAAATAAGAATTGCCTTTCTTTGTTTTTAGAATGCCAGAAATTGCTGAATCGTAGTATAGAGTTCCCGTTTTTGCCCATATTTCAAAACTAAATCGATTTTTTATAGTGCTTTCTTCGTATGGAGAAGCTAAAAGATCTAAAAACTTATCATCATATTTTTTATACAGATAAAAAATTGTATCATTTACCATTTTAGGAGAAGTTAGATTGTACATAGACAATCCACAACCATCTTTTATGATATATTTATCTGACTGATATCCTAAAGTTTTTTCTATAACATTCTTATAATGATTCTCCGAAGAATCAATTGTGCCTTCTCCATAAATAGATCCTAAATTTCTAAAGAGCTGTTCGGCTATTTGGTTATCGCTTGTTTCTAACATTTGTTTGGTAATATCAATAAGGGGTGGTGAATAATGAGTATATATCAGATTAGAATTGACCGGTACTTTTTCATATTTGATTTCTCCATAGAACGTTATTCCTAATTCTTGTAGATATATAGTAGTCAAATATGTAATATAGTCTTTTATTTCAAGATCTGTTTTATATTTGAAAGATTCATAATTTGTTTGCCAAATATTTAAGGATGCTATTTGAGGCTGAGGATCATCCCACATCCAGCCTCTTCCGAAACCTTCCTCTTTTAAAAATGAATAATCAAAAATAATATCTCCATATATTTTATTTATCCCCTTTTCAATAGTTATTTTTTTTAAAATTTCTTTGTATTGAACAGAGGTTAAAACAGGGTCCCCAAATCCTTTTATATAAATATTGCCCATAAAATTGGGAGTTATATCTCCAGTTATATACACATGTGTTTCAAACCTATAATTATTTCCTAAACTTTCTAAAGCAACTAAGGCAGTAAATAGTTTTGATAAAGAAGCTGGCACGAATAATTTTTGAGAGTTGTATTCAATTAGTATTTGATTTGAATTCAAATCTCTTAATTCAAATCCAACAAATCCATTGAAAGAGTCAAGCATGGTAATAACATCATTTTTGTTTTTTTCAGAGATTTGAATAACCGGGGAGAAAATAGAAGGGGGTGTAGTAATTGGTGGTTCTTGAATTTCTGTAGGTTGAGAAGTTTTAGAAGGTTGTAAAACTTCGATTTTCTCACTGAGATCTTCTTCTCTTATAATAGGAACTCGACTTGACACAGGGGCAGTATAAGAAGTTATACAAATAAAAAGTAAAATAACAATAATAGGAAAAAATTTTTTTATACTTTTGATAATATAGATTCACTCCCTTTTTAGTTTTTTAATTTCACTCATATTTTACTGATAATGCTGACTCAATTAATTTTGTATAATTTTTTAATACATCTTTAGAATCATGATCTTTAAGCATCATTCCCATTCCTTTTGTAACTGAAGTAAGAAATTCTAATATATACTTTGCCTCTATGTCATTCCTAACTTCTCCTTTTTTTTGAAATTCTTTTATTTTGTCTATTATAACATTTCCAAAAGTAAGATAATAATAATTATTTACATATGAAGTTATTTCGGAATGTTGAAAAAAATCATCTATAGGATAATCTTTTAAAATTGTTTCTATGTCAAAATTCAAATGTGAAACAAAGTCAATAACTTCTTTGAAAGATGTAAATTTATGAACATACTCTTTAAATGAAACATAAAAGTCATCTAAAATAGACTTTATCAAAAAAATAATAAAATCTTCTTTTTTCCCAAATTTTTTATATACAGTAGTTTTACTTAAACCTGAAAATAAAATGACTCTTTCGTAGTTGAACTGGGAAATACCTTTATTAAGTAATTCTCCTTTAGAAATATCTATAAGTTTAGTGTATTTATGTAAAGTATTTTTTCGCGTGCTATGCGATTTTTTCATATGATTGTCTACCTCCCCAACGTTAAAATAAACAATATTGAAAAATAATTATTTCTAATTTTTTTATACAACAAAAGATTATTGTACATTATATATATAATATTTAACGTAGAAAAAATTTATAAAAATGCATCAATATTATTTATAAAATAATTAGAATGAAAAATGCATAAAAATATATAGAATTATATATAAATTTTATAATGTATATTTAGGTAAATATAACCTCTTCATAGGAGCTTTTATTTTCTATTTAATAGAAAGGAGAAGTATTTTTCTATAAGCACACCATTTAAACTACGTATATGAGGCTATAAAAAAGAGCTCAACTTAAACTTACTAAAAAAGAGGTTTTGGAGTGTATCAAATTATGTATGTCGGAAAACTTAGGTTTTCCGACAATATTTCCTTTATTTTTTATCTTTTTCGATACGTATTTATAAAAATCTTATGATTTTTTCATAATAATTTTTTAGAAATTTTTTTTATCTTTTTTAATAATTTTTCAATCTTAAAATTCCTAAATTTTTCAAAGAACCAATTAAGAAGTTCAATATTATATAGTGTAACTTGTTTATTTAAATTATATATTAACTATATAATTGTATAAATTAAATATTAGGTATAATATTTTTTATATGTGTAAATATTTTATACTTATAAAAATCATATTACACAATATATAATTATATATACAATACATAATCAATATTTATTTTCAAATACCATAATTAAAATTAAGAATCCAAATTTTCAATAAAATACTTATGCAACTTTACCTTTAATTCAAAGCCAAGATCTCTAAGAACTTTGTCTAATGCTTTTAAAGTTAGGTAAAGCTTATCTTCATAACAATTTTCCCCCATGTGACCTATTCTAAACACTTGATTTTTTAAAAAATCAAACGCTCCACCGATCATTATGTTATGTTCGCTGAGCATCTTGTTATAAATATCGTTAAATGAAGTTCCCATAGGAACAACTACAGTAGTTACGGTATTAGAGAAATTATCTTGGGGATACAATTCAAGTCCACCAGATATTAAACTCTTTCTTACTGCATTAGCTATCTTTTTATGTCGTTCTACACGACCATTATCTTCAAGTAATCTTTCAACCGCAACACCAAAACCATATATATCGCTTATGGAAGGCGTATATGGGAACCATTTATCTTCGTACCAACTCTTCCAATTAGCAAGGTTCACATAAAATCCCGTAATTGGAGTTTTTCTATTTAAAATTATATTCCAAGCCTTTTCACTAATACTTAAAAAAGTAATACCAGGAGGAGCTGATACACATTTTTGTGAACCTCCCAATAGAATATCTATACCCCATTTATCTGTTTCGATTTCTTCTCCACCTATAGAGGAGACAGCATCTACTATCGAAAGAATACCGTATTTTTTTAATAAGGAGTTTATTTGTTCGATTGGATTAGTAATTCCTGAAGGAGTTTCACAATGTACGAAAGTTGCTAATTTATAATCGTGATTTTCTTCTAAGAAATTCTCCAAAGTTTTTAAATCTATAGCTTTTCTGTAGTCGGAAGTAAAGTAATCTACTACTCCACCATATATCTTTAAAAAATCACCAAACCCTTTTCCAAAAATACCGTTTTCTATACAAAGTACTTTATCTCCAGGTTCTACTAAAGAAGCACAGGATGCTTCTAATCCTAATATCCCTTCTCCAGAAAGTATTAAAACATTGTTTTTCGTTTTTAATAGTTGTTGTACTTTTTCGCATGTTTCTTTGTAATATTCATAGAAGTTAAGGTCCAAATCTGGATTTGTTATCTTTTGAGATAGGGCGTCTCTCACCTCTTCACTTACATAAGTTGGACCTGGAGTCATTATCATTGGAACCTTCAATACTATCCCTCCCTAATTTACTGGAATTAAGTTGTTCTTTGAATTGTTTCTTGGTGAGTTAACTCTGCTACTAACTTGGTATAACTCGATCTTATCATCATCTTTGGCTTTCAACATTTCTTTTACATTGTTAAAAGTATTTTTACTATCAATCCATTTTTTCACTTCATCTTTTTCGAGCATAACAGGCATTCTATCATGAATGCGAGATACTTTTTCATTAGAGGCCACAGTAATTATAGTGCATGTAAACAAATTACTTTCCTCGTCAATTTTCCAAATATCGTATAATCCAGCAAAACAAAATAATCTATCTCCTTTTAATTTTACAAAGTATGGAGTTTTACTATTTCCTTCTCTTTTCCATTCATAAAAGCCATTTGCTACTATTCCACATCTGTTTGAATTAATTAAATTTTTAAAGGTCCTTTTTTCAGTTAATGTTTCAACTCTGGAATTTATCATCTTATAACCAATACTCACATCTTTTGCCCAAGAAGGAACAAGGCCCCAACTAAACTTATTTAAAGCAGTTTTTCCTTCTTTTTCAAACACAACTAATACTTCGTTAGAAGGTGCAACGTTATAATTTGGTATATAATCATTAATCAAAACAAGATCTATGCCAAAAGTTTGAATTATTTCTTTGAATGGTGAATAAGTAACAAACCTTCCACACACAAAATTCACAATCCTTATGCTATTTTTTAGAGTTATTCAAATTATATCATACGAAATTTGGAGAATAAGAGAAATTATTATATTATTATATTATTATATTATATGAGCATAGATGAATATAATAATATAAACGGGGGGAATGTTCAATTAATGGAAGAACTTTTTAAGTCTCTTGGAGATGAAAATAGACTAAGAATTTTAAATTTATTGATGCAGCAACAAGAACTTTGTGTTTGTGAATTGGAAGTATTGCTTGAAATGACTCAATCCAATGTTTCTAAGGCATTTAAGTAAGCTTAAAACCATTGGAATTATTTCTTCTTTGAAAGATGCTCAATGGGTATATTATGAGATAAACGCTAAATTTAAAAAAGAGGACGAATTACTTTATAGGTATTTAAAGGAAAAATTTCGAGAAAATAGTTTATTTATAGACGATATTGAGAGATACAAAAAATATAAAGAACATAATATGAATTGTTACCGGATTAAAGACGATAAAAAGCATGTTTTAAAAATCCTAACTCAGGTGGCGATATTAATATAGTTAATGATTTATTCTATGTGTTCAAGATAGATTTATCAAGTAGTGTGGAAGATAGCATAAAACATCGCATCACCTGTAGCCATGCTCGAAGCAAATAACTTTTTTGAGTTGCCGTTGCTATTCCACTTTTTAGATTGCAATCGGTAGCAACAATTGTTACTGTAGCGGATGTATTAGTAGAAGTTTCAGTAATCCTAACCCTTGTCAAAATTGCTAATAAAACTAAAAATATGTTTCAAAATAGAACAGTTTGATTCTTTTTATATAAAAAGAGTAAGTATCGTTTTTTTGGTTTAAGCAAATGGAGATAGTGAAGTTATTTTTAAATTTGCCATAGGATATGCATACTTTTTATTTTCTTATTTTGTAAATATCCAAGAATAATTTAAATTTTTATGATATAATTTTAATAAAAGTTATAACATTAGGTAAATTTTAACTCAAAAACATGGTCTTGTGTATCTTTCAGCTTAGAAATGAAAATTAAAGAAAATAGCCAATTGGTTAAAATTAGAATAATGGAGATATTTTTTAAAAAACTAAACGTCAAAACATTTATAAAATATGAGTTTCATAATTTCTAAAGTGAGTAAATCAAAAATATTATAGGAGGAGACATAACTCTATGATTTATAACTTTGACGAACTAATAGATAGAAAAAATACAGACTCAGTAAAGTGGAACGGCTTAAAAGAACTCTATGGAAGAGATGATGTTATTCCTATGTGGGTTGCTGATATGGATTTTAAGTCTCCACCTCAAATAATTAAAGCATTAAAGGAAAGAGCTGATCACGGGATATTTGGTTATCCTATGGTAGATGAAAATTATTTTGATCCTTTTATTATTTGGATTAAGAAAAGACACAGTTGGGAAATTGACAAAAGTTGGATAGTTCCGGCTGATGGGGTTGTAGATGCTTTAAAAATTGCTATACTGGCCTATTCAAAACCAGGAGACAACGTTGTTATCCAAAGCCCTGTCTATTATCCGTTTTATAATATAATAAAAGCTAATGGAAGGATGATTCTAAAAAATCCCTTAAAATTGAACAAAAATGGATATGAAATGGACTTTGAAGATCTTGACGCTAAATTAAACATGAATAGAACAAAATTATTAATACTTTGTAATCCCCATAATCCAGTGGGAAGAGTTTGGAAAAAAGAAGAACTTGAAAGATTATCAGAAGTATGTTTAAAAAGAGATATAATAATACTTTCTGACGAGATTCATTCTGATTTAGTATACTCTCCCAATAAACACCTCCCGATTTCTTCTCTTTCACAAGATATACAAAAAAAAGTGCTTTCTTTCTATGCACCAAGCAAAACATTTAACTTACCGGGGCTACATGCTTCTTTTGTAGTAATACCCGATGATAAATTAAGAAATGAATATAAAAATATGATAAAAAGTGTTTCGACAGATAGTTTAAATATTTTTGGTATGACAAGTGCTAAAGCAGCTTACGAAAATGGGGAAGAGTGGTTGAATGAGTTACTTGAATATCTAATGAATAATATAAAGTTTGTTCTTAAGTTTTTTTCAGAAAATATGCCGGATTTAAAAATTATTGAACCAGAAGGAACTTATCTAATGTGGATGGATTTTAGAAAATATGGAGATGAAAGTACAGTAAAAGATATCCTTATAAACAAAGCTAAAGTTGGTTTGGAAGAGGGAAGTATTTTTGGAGAAGAAGGAAACGGTTTTTTTAGAATGAATATCGCTTGTCCCAAAGAATTACTAAAGAAAGCATGTGAAAGTATTTATAAAGCTTTTAAATAATTTAAGTAGTTAATTTAAAAACTCTGATTTAATTAAGGTAACTACACAAAAAAGTATAAGAACTTTAGAAATGATAATTTTCAGAAAAGGAGCTTTTGAATTTAAATGAGTCCAGGGTACAGTCCTTTCTTTGCTACACTTAGTGAAAAAGTAAGAAAAATCCATTATATAGGTACTTTAGAAATAAAGATTTTCAAATAATCTTTTGAATTTAAAATGGGTCCAGGGTACAGCCCTCTCCCCCTTTCTTGGCTGCAAGGGCTGAAAAAGGTGAAGAAATTAAGAATTAGTAAGGACTATAAGCGGGAAGTTATTTTGTAAAAAAATCAATGCTAAAGCATATATATAATAAGGATTTTAGAATTTCTAAAGTAAGTAAAAAAACTAACAAAGGAGGATTTTAGATGCTTACTGATATTGAAATAGCTCGTGCTGCTCAATTGAAAAAGATTACGAATATTGCAAATGAACTGGATATAAAAGAGGAAGACTACAACTTGTACGGAAAATACATTGCCAAAGTTTCACACAATTATTTAAGAAAGCTTGATTTCAAAAAGGATGGGAAGTTGATACTTGTAACTGCTATAACTCCTACACCTGCTGGAGAAGGTAAAACAACTACAAGTATAGCATTGTCGATGGCTTTAAACAAAATTAAAAAAAACTCTATAGTAACTTTGAGAGAACCTTCTTTAGGTCCTGTTATGGGGATAAAAGGTGGAGCAGCTGGTGGCGGTTACTCACAGGTTTTACCTATGGAAGATATAAATCTTCATTTTACGGGAGACATCCATGCTGTTACTTCAGCACATAATCTTATTTCTGCTGTATTGGATGCTTATATAAAATATGATAAGTTAAATATTGATTCCACAAGAGTTTCTTGGCCAAGAGCAATGGATATGAACGACAGAGCATTAAGGGAAATAGTTGTAGGATTAGGGGGAAAAGAAAATGGGTATCTTCGTCAGGATGGATTTGTGATAACTGCTGCGTCTGAAATTATGGCAATTTTGTGTTTGTCAACAAGTTTAGAAGATCTTAAAGAAAAACTTTCTAAAATAGTTGTAGCAAGAAATAAAGAAGGAAGTCCAATAACAGTAAAAGATCTTGGAATTGCCGGAGCATTAACAATATTATTAAAAGATGCTATAAATCCAAACCTTGTACAAACAATAGAAAATACAGCCGCTTTTGTACATGGAGGTCCTTTTGCGAATATAGCTCATGGAACTAACGCTATAGTGGCTACAAAACTCTCTTTAAAACTTGCTGATTATGTAGTTACTGAAAGTGGTTTTGGTTCTGATTTGGGAGCAGAAAAATTTTATGATTTTGTCTCTCCTACATTTGGATTAAAACCTTCTGCTACGGTTTTAGTTGCAACAGTTAGAGCTTTGAAATATCATGGAGGTAAAAATAAAAAAGAATTATCTGAGCCTGATTTAGATAGTTTAAGAAAAGGACTTTCTAATTTACAAGTGCATATTGAAAATTTAAAAAAATTCAATGTACCGTTAGTTGTATCCATTAATAAATTCGATACAGATACAGAAGAAGAATTGAATACAGTTGAAGAATTTGTAAAAAGTTTTAATGTAGAAGCAAGTATTAATGATGGATTTGCTAAAGGATCTGAAGGAGCCTTAGATTTAGCGGAAAAAGTAGCTTCTGCTTGTGAGAAAAGGTCAGATTTACGAACAATATATAATTTTGAGGACTCATTAGAATTAAAGATTGAAAAATTAGCTAAAAATATATATAGAGCGTCTAAAGTAGAATATACAAGCGATGCGCTTCAATCAATTAAATTTTTAAAAAAATATGGTTATGATAAATTACCGATTATTATGGCTAAAACACAATATTCGATATCAGACGATCCTAATAAATTAGGATTTCCAAAAGATTATACATTTACAATACGGGATTTTGAATTATCAGCAGGAGCCGGTTTCATAGTAGCTTTAGCAGGAGATATACTGAGAATGCCAGGTCTTTCAAAAGTTCCCAACGCTGTTAATATGGACATCGACAAAGATGGAGTTATTACAGGTTTATCTTGATATACTTTTAAATTTGATAATTAAATACTTTAGAGGCGAAGCCCTCTGCTGGTTACGTGTAGAGACGACCAAGCTAAAACATATATAATATATATATTTTACAATTTCTAAAGACAGTATATTATATTGAAAAGGGGTTGATTCCTGTGATAATAGATGTAAAAAATACTATAGACAAAATAAAATCTGAAATAGAACAAATTAAATCACAAATAAATTATGAACCAAAGTTAATTAGTTTAGTGGTGGAACCAGATGAATCTACAATATCTTATTTAAATTCTCAAAAGAAAAGTGCAAAAAAATACGGCATAAATTTGGAAATTATTGAGAGTAAGAATTTAATAGATGATTTAAAAAAGTATAATGAAGATAGTTCAGTAGATGGAATCTTTGTAGGCAGACCTTTAAGAAAAGGTTATACAGAATTGGATGTTGCAAAAAATATAAATCCTTTAAAAGATGTAGAAGGAGTGAGCTTGTACAATATTGGTTCTATGTTTTACGAATCAGAAATATTTGTCCCGTGTACAGCTGAAGCAGTTGTAAAAATAATAGAAGATATTGAAGATACTGAAGGGAAAAATATTGTAATAATGGGAAGGAGTACAACAGTTGGAAAACCTGTTGCGATTCTTTTGCAGAAACACGGAAGAGACGCTACTGTTACGGTAACCCATACAAGAACTAAAGATTTAAAAGAAATTACCAAAAAAGCTGATATCTTAGTTGCTGCTATAGGAAAAGCTAACTTTGTTGATCAAACTTTCGTAAAAGAGGGTACAATTATAATAGATGTAGGAATAAACGTTATAAATGGTAAGATAGTGGGAGATGTTTCTAAGGAAGTGTCAGAAATATGCAACGTCACACCCGTACCTGGCGGTGTGGGTAATGTTACATCAGTAATTTTAATGCGAAATGTTTTTAAAGCTGCTCTAAATTAATATGATTAAGATAAACTTAAGTGGGAGAGATGGTTCTCCCACTTAAGTTTTAATTCAAGATTTCTCATAATCTTTTAATATTTTCTAAATAAAAGTAGTATAGTTCTTTATCGAGATTGTCATAGGCAGTATAATAAGATTCATTTTTTCTAAGTTTTTTATAAGTAGGTTTGAACATTTTTATCCCCTCCTTTAAAATTATTGATTTATAACTTAATATTTTTAATAAATTATATCATGTTATTATTAAAAAGTCAAGGAAAATAATAAAATAATTTAAGTATTTTTTTATAAATTTGATAATATTCAAATTATTATTAGAATTTTATAAAATATTTTTATGTTCTTTCAAATTTTTACGATCCATCTTTTTTTTCTTTCTTCTTTATTATACATATCAAGTGAATTCAAAATAAAAAAGTCCACTTTAAGTGGACTTTTTTATTTACTAAATTGAATTGCTATTAATTTAATAATAATTTTATTAAAATTTCTTAGCTACTTCTTCAGCTTCTTTTAAAGCATCTGAAATTATTTTTTCCACATCTTCTCCAATAATGTCTAATCTTTGTGCAGCTACTGCTTTGATATCATCAACTCCCATAAATTTTAGTATGGTCCTTATATATCTCATTCCCATCTCAAAGTCTGACATTGGAGGAGTAAGATATTCACCACCAGTTGTTGTAATACAAAGCGCTTTTTTATTATTTAAAAGGCCAACAGCACCATGTTCAGTATACTTGAATGTAATTCCTGAAACTGTAATATAATCAAAATAAGCTTTGAGAATAGCTGGCATATTTAAATTCCACATTGGAAAAGCAAAGATATACTTATCTGCTTCAGCAAACTCGTATGTATATTTCAAAATAGGATGATTTCGACTTTCTTCGGTTTTTGGCGAAAATATTGTTTGGATATCTTCTTTTGTTAAAAAATGAATGTTTTCCTTATAAAGATCATGGGTAATAACTTGATCGTTAGGATGAGTTTTCTGATAAACATTTATAAAGTGATTTGAAATTCTAAAAGTACGAGAATCCTTATCATCTTTGGGATTTGCCTTGATATAGAGTACAGTTGACATCTCTTACCTCCTGAATTTAGTAAATTTTAATAGTATATTTTTAATTTTATCAAGAGCATATATACTGCAATTTACTGTTTAATATCTTTTATTTTAATTTTTGTTATAATTACACAAACACATAAATAAAATAGAAATTTTTTAATTTTTTATAAAAAGAGGAAATTATTAAAAGTAATAAACATAAAAAACGCAATATAGTTACTACTATATCGCGTTTTACATCAAAAAATTAAAAATAAAAACTATTTTTATCTTTGATTATAAAATTTATTTATTCTTTGCTTTTGGAGGATATCTTTTAACAATTTCTGAGTGATAAATGTAAGGTTTATCAGCATCCATTTCAAGAATAACGGATATATCTTTATCTAAATTTATAAAAGATGGAAGAGAAACTGAAAATTCCCAGTTTTCGTTAGAATAATAAAAATAGAGTCCTCGATCGCTATCATAATAAACTTGTGAATTCGGATAATAATAGTATTGATATTTTACCCTATATCCATGAGCTGGTGCCCACGGTGGTGGGCCTTTATCATCTTTTTTAGAATCGATGATAAATATTTCATATTTTATATCATTCTTTGTTGATGAAAAAATAAAGGTCGAAGAAAATTTCCAATCACCATATACTAATGTTAAAAAACTTACTATCAAAAAAATAGTTATAATCTTTTTCATTTTTAATACACCTACTTCTCTTAAAAGGTAAACATACTCACTTTAAAAATTTTAAAATTCTTATTAAGTATATGTTTTAGCGTTGATTTTTTTACAAAATACCTCCCCACTTCTAACCCTTACTAATTCTTAAATTCTTTAGTTTTTCGGTACTTGTACCGAAGGAATGGGGAGAGGGCTCCGCCCTGGACCCACTTTAAATTCAAAATCTTATTTTCTGAAGATTATCATTTCTAAAGTCCCTATTAAAAGGTAAATGTCCTTACTAATTCTTAAATTCTTTACCATTTCCGGTACTTGGAGCTATGCAGGGGAGGGCTCCGCCCTGGACCCGTTATAAATTCAAATGCTTATTTTTAGAAAATATTCATTTCTAAAATTCCTAAATAATAAACAACCACTTAATTATATATTAAGTTTCTTATATTATTATAAAAGATTTTCATTAAAATTAAATGAAAATTTATATTTTATCCAAAAGTGAGCTATGTTTATCAGCTCTTACATATATTCCAGTTGTTGAAATTGTTGTATGCCCTAATATGTAACGTACTTCTTCCAAATTTTTGCCCGAAGCTAAAAGTCTTTTAGCACATGTATGTCTTAATGCATGTGGAGTAGCGTTAATGAAATTTACGTTTTTCCCCTGACTGTTTTTTAACGTTTCAATTACTTGATTAGCATTAATTACATGTTTTTTAAATCTTCTTTCCATGGTTCTTGAAGTATAAGGAATATCATGGTCATTAGAAAATAAATAGTTTTTATTGTTTGAAAAATTAATCAATTCTTCCGCATATTCTTTTGATATTTTTAAAATTCTCTCTTTACTTCCTTTTCCCTTTACGATTATCTCAGCATAAGTTTTGTTGAAAACTATATTTTCCTTTTTTAAAGAAAGTGCTTCAGATATTCTTAAACCTGTTTTTAATAACAATGAAAAAAAAGTTTTGTCAAAATCATTATCTATAACTTTGAAAAAAATTTCTATTTGATCATCAGTTAATCCTTTGGGAATATCTGTTGGTATATTAGCATTTGCATCTTTCCAATATTTTTTACCAGAAATTTCACCATTTTCGTAAAGATAATTTAAAAAAGATCTAAGTACAACTATTCTTAATTTAATAGTTCTTTGAGAAAGGTTTGAAATATACTCTAAATATTTAAAAAAACAATTTTTATTAAGCCCATATGTAACGACAAAATTTTTATAGTTGTTTAAAATTTTATTGTATTCTTTAATTGTTGAATTAGATCTTCTTTTAACAAATTTCAGATAGGATAAAAATTCCTCTATATATTCATCAATTTTTTCACGATTATCAGTGTAATTACTTAAGTTAGCTCCACTTTTAGCCATTGTGTATCCCCCAAAAAAGAAATAAATTTTATTTTATAGAATCAATTATATTATCTATAGTGCTTTTTATCAAATCAAGTTTTACTTCAGATTTATTTTTATTTTTATCATACGAATATATGTATATTTTCAATTTAGGTTCTGTTCCGGAAGGTCTGATTGCAAACCAAGAACCATCTTCAAGCCAATATCTCAATACATTGGAAGACGCAATGTCATTAATTTTTTCAATTTTATCCTCCGTTATATAATAAATTTCACTTTTTAGATAGTCAGCATATTTAGAAATTTTTAAATTAAAGGTATTCAAGTTATCTTTCAAAAAGTTATTTCTAAAATAATCCATAATCCTATTAATTCTTTCTTGTCCAGCTATTCCTTCTAAAATCAAAGAATAATTATTTTCTAATTCGTATCCAAATTCCTTATAAATATCTTCAAGAACCTCTAAAAGATTTTTATTAAACGTTTTATAATATGCCACCATTTCAGAGATAAGCATTGCAGATATCACACCGTCTTTATCTCGAACAAAAGTTCCCATAACATATCCTATACTTTCTTCAAAACCAAAAAGAAATTTGTATTTCCCTTGCTTTTCGAGTTCGTTTTCTTTCCCACAAATATTTTTAAAACCTGTTAACGTTTCAAATACTTTGACATCATATTTTTTTGCTATGCGAGTAGATAGATCTCCAGTTACTATCGATTTTATAATAGCTAAATTTTTTTCTAATTTACCTTTTTCTTTCTTACTTTCTAATATATAGTTGACTAAAAGAGCACCTACTTGATTACCATTTAACATCTTATAATCAAAATTATTATCTAAAACTTCAATGGCTGTTCTGTCGCAATCAGGATCATTAGCTATTAGAAGATGAGCATTTTTTTCTTTTCCTAATTTTTTAGCTAATTCAAAAGCTATCTCATATTCAGGATTGGGGTTAGCTACACTTTTAAAATCTGGATCAGGATATTCTTGTTCTTTAACAACAAAAACATTTTTAAATTCCCTATCTTTTAGTACTTTCCTAACAAAGTAATTTCCAGTACCATTTAAAGGAGTATAAACAATATTTATATTCTTATCAATTTCTTTATCTCTTAAAGCCAAGCTTTCTACTCTTTTTATATATTCTTCGTCTACTTCTTTTCCAATATACTTTAAAAGGCCTTTTCTTAAAGCTTCTTCTTCAGAAATTTTTTTAATTTTCCCGAAATCGTATCCAATTTTTTCGATTTTTTCAACGATTCCGTTTGCTACATCATCTAATATTTGAGAACCTTGATCCCAATAAACCTTATAGCCATTATAATCTTTAGGATTATGACTTGCAGTTATAACTATACCGGATGTACATTTTAAAAATCTAACAGCAAAAGATAAAACAGGTGTTGGTCTTATATCTTCGAATAAATATGTAATAATATCGTTGGCTGAAAGAATTAAAGCTGCTTCTTTTGCAAAATCTCTCGAAAAATGTCTTACGTCGTAGGCTATTGTTACTCCCATTTTCATCCTTTCTTTCCCAAAACCTTTTATATAATCAGCTAAAGCTTGAGTAGTTCTTCCTACAGTATAAATATTCATTCTATTAGTGCCTATTCCTAACTTTCCTCTTAGACCTGCCGTTCCAAATTCAAGATCTTTATAAAATCTATCTTTAATTTCTTCTTCATTGTTTGAAATCATTTTAAGTTCAGCTTTTGCTACTTCATCTATATAAGGATTTTCAAGCCAACTTTTATATATTTTTAGATAATCACGCATTTTAGGAATCCTCCTTTGTATAAATTATTAATTACTTTAGAAATTTCAAAATCCTTATTATATATATGTTTTAGAATTAATTTTTTTACAAAATACCTCCTCAGTTCTAATCCTTACTAATTCTGAATTTTTTTAACTTTTTCGCTACGTGTAGTGAAAGAGAGGGGAGGGCTCCGCCCTGGACCCGTTTTAAATTCAAATGCTTATTTTTAGAAAATCTTCATTTCTAAAGTTCCTAATTCAAAGTCGATTCAATCTCGTACATGTAGGACTCCTATATAGGCATCTCTTGGTTTTCACGACCAATTACGAGCTATTTGCTGATTAAAATTATAGAACTCCTTGAAGAAACTTGGTAGTGATTATTTTCTAAAATTATTGGCTCGCTTAAAAAGTCATCAGGGAAATCTTTTGAAGTGTCAACAACTCTATACCATCTTTTTCTATTAGGCAATTTTGGAATTTCAAAAGTTAACTCTCCTACAAAAGCATTTAAGGCGACATAAATATCATTATCTTTTTCATCACAACCAGTTATTATATCTTCTCCACTAATCATAAAAGCAAGACTTTTTGAATAATATCCAAAATCAGGTTTAAAAGGTTTTACTCCATGCCAAGTAATGTCTGGTATTCCATTTCCATTAATGTCTTTACCAGTAAAAAATCTATCTCGTCTAAAAGCACAATGTTTTTTTCTAAATTCGATCATATTTTTAGTAAATTCAAAAACATCTTTAAATTTTTCTTTCCTTGACCAATCAACCCATGAAATGTAATTGTCCTGACAATATGCGTTATTGTTACCAAACTGAGTTCTACAAAATTCATCACCCATAAGGATCATAGGGAGCCCTTGAGAAACCATCAAAATCGTGATAAAATTCTTAATCTGTTTTTTTCTCAGCCTTATTATTTTTTCATCATCAGTTTCTCCTTCAATTCCGTAATTATAACTATAGTTAGCGTTTGTTCCGTCTTGGTTGTTTTCACCGTTAGCTTCGTTGTGCTTATTATTGTATGAAACTAAATCCCACATCGTAAATCCATCATGGGAAGTTATAAAATTTACACTATGATATGGTTTTCTTCCTCTTTTTTCAAAAAGATCGGGACTTCCCGCAATTCTTGTAGCCAGGTCTGCAACAGTTCCTTCATCTCCTCTTACAAATTTTCTTACAGTATCTCTAAATTTACCATTCCATTCGGCCCATCCCGTAGGAAAATCTCCAACGTAGTATCCTCCAGCAGCATCCCAACCTTCCGCAATAAGATGGGTTCCAGCTAAAAGAGGATCATCTGCAATATCTTTTAATAAAGATAGATCACCTACCCAATTACCTTTAAAATCTCTTCCTAATATTGAAGCTAAATCAAACCTAAAACCGTCAACATGCATTTCTGAAACCCAAAATCTTAGACTATCTAAAATCATTTGTTTTACAACGTAGTGTCCAGAGTTTATTGTATTTCCAGTTCCTGAAAAATTTTCATAATATCTTTTGTTATCGTTTTTAAGTAAATAATAAACAGAGTTTTCCAGTCCTCTGAAATTCAATGTTGGACCTAATTCATTTCCTTCGGCTGTGTGATTGTATACAACGTCTAAAATTACTTCAATTTTATTTTTATGAAGATTTTTTACAAGATCTTGAAATTGAATGACTTCATCTCCAACTTTTAAGCCATATCTGTAATTGCTTGTTGTGGCAAAAAAACTTATAGGATTGTATCCCCACACATTTTTCAATTTTTCTCCAGTTATTGGATTAATATTTGGATTATCCTCCATATCAAATGCAAAAATCGGCATAAGCTCTACTGCATTGATACCTAATTCTTTTAGATAATCAATTTTTTCTATTAAACCTTTATAAGTTCCTCTATGTTCTACTTGGGAATTTGTACTCATAGTAAATAGTCTAATGTGCATTTCATAAATTATTAAATCATTCAAAGGATATCTTGGGTGTTCATCTTCTTCCCAATTATAATTAAAAGTATCCCAAATTGTAGATTTAAAACCTGATTTTGCCGAATCTAATGCATTAAAACTTAAATCTTTTTCAGGACTTGTTTTATTATATCCATATATACATTCATCTGAAAAATTTAATTTCCCAGAAAAAATTTTAGCGTAAGGATCTAACAATAGTTTATGTTTATTGAATCTGTATCCTTCTTCTGGTTTATACGGACCATCAACACGCCAACCGTAGCACATTCCTTGGTGAATATCTTCTATAAAAACATGCCATATATCTCCTGTTTTATTATTTTTTTTATCAAGAACATAACTAAAAATTGGTTTATCGTCATAATAATTTTCATATATTTCAATAGAAACAGATAGACCGTTTCTTGTAAATAAACCAAAATTCGCACCGTTTTCCTCTAATTTTATCCCCAACATAGGATATCCTTTATGTGTTTTAAACTTTGTTTCTTTTTTAGATAAATAAATTTCTTTCATAATGCACCTTCTTATAGTTTGCTATTATTTGATTACTTTATATTATTTTATCATACTTTGTTTTTGTGTAGTGTTTTTTTTGTTATGATAAAACAAATTCGTTCAAGTATTAAAGAAGATATATGGCTTAGAATTAAATTGTGGTATAATAATCATAAGTGTAAAAGGAAGTTTCAGGATTCATAAATCGAACAAAAAATTAAAATAGGAACTTTAGAAATGAATTTTTTTTTAAAATAAGCTTTTGAATTTAAAATGGGTCCAGGGCGGAGCCCCCTTCCCTCTCTCGGTACAAGTACCGAAAAAGTTAAAAGAATTAAGAATTAGTAAAGATTAAAGCTATGGAGGTATTTTTGAAAAAATTTAAAACTAAAATATTGACAAAACTTAAGTTTTGGAATTTCTAAAGTGAGTATAAATTAAAAATATAGGAGGAAAAAATATGTTTAATTTATTTGGAAAGAAAAAGAAATCAGAAAATAAAAATAATCGAAAAAAAATTTTTTATGAAGATAAAAACACTTTGATTATATACTTTAAGTGTTCAAAGTGTGGAGAAAAATTCAGAAGTTATCTTAGAAAAGGATACGATTTTATTACCGATTACGATAATGGTGGGTATATTATAGATAAAGAATATATTGGATCAAAATGTTTTAACAAGATACATTTATTCGCAACTTTTGACCAAAATTACAGATTAATAGATTACAAATTAGAAAATGGCGAAACAATATCTAAAGATGAATGGGAGTACGTTAATAATGAGTAATCGAAAAGATACCAATATTCCACTTTATGAATATAGGCCTGTAAGACCTTTTTTGCAAATTCCTGAAAAAGTTTTAATGTATATTCTACAATTAACCCCGTCATCATTTGCAAAAGTATATTTATATTTATATAACTTAAGTTACGGTGTAGGTTACGATCATACGATAACTTATACGAGTGTTCGTGAAATTGCTTCAAACTTAAATATTAGTATAGGAAGATCCCAAAATGCTATTACTTATTTTAAAAAAATTAATGCAATTGAAAAAATTGAATCTCACGCAGTTATTGGTACAAAATTCAAAGTGAATTTACCAGAATATTCTTCAAGTTCGAGTAGTTGGTATTTTACTTCTCCTGTTAACGTTAGATATATTATGATGAAGGAAAAAACAGTTACATCAGAAAAATTAGTAATCTCTAAGATAAAGAGGTACAAAAGTATTAAGAAATCAGTAGATTTGGGTTTATTCAATGAAGACAATAATAACGATGAAAAGTAGGTCTTTATATGATAAACAATATTTTAAACTTAGTTGTCAATAAAAATAATACTCAATTTGCTTCATCCATAAAATTGAATAATATTGTAGAATCGATGGGAGAAGTGATTTTTTCAAAAGGCAATGTACTTATAGTAAAAATAAATGATTCATTTGTATTTTTAGAAAATATGAGTCAAAAGAAATTTCAAACTGGAACTCCTATTGTGATTAAATTCATGGACGTTGTTCCAGATTCAAAAAAAATAATTCAAACTAAATATTTAGGAGAATTTTCACAAGAAAGTTTGAAAATTAATATTAAATTTTCTTCTAACATAACATCAAACTTCATCGAAATAAACTCTAAGCAAGGTAGCGAAAATCTAAAAATTAAAGTTTCAACTTGGATTGCAGAGTTTGTACATGCTCTAAATAAAAATTTAGAAAATAGCTCTGTGCCTTTTAATAATAATAAAGAGGTAATTTCTTTAAATACTTTTATTAAAAAATTACTTGAAATTTTTCTAAGATCTTTTAAAAATTCGTCCGTATCTGTTCCTTCGCCTATCGAAATTTCAGATAAACTTAGTAGAATAATCGAAAAAGTCTTTAATGATCAAAAAGTTATAGACGAATCCTCTAATCTGTATAAAAAAAATAAAGAATCTAACGAGTTGTTCAAAGAACTTACAGATTTAACTTTTGAAAAGACGAAATCTTATGAAAATGAAAAGATTACTAATAAGCTTTTAAATTCCTATTTAGAATTACAAAATTTGTCCATGGAACAAAAAACTCCTATGATTCTTACTTTATTGTTTGGAATTCCTATTTTTTCAATGATTGAAAGACAATATGAAAAAGATTTTTCTAAATTTCAATCAGACGTTAGTCATAAAATAGATCTTTTAATGTTAACTAAAAATTTTGGTGTCGTTGAATTTGTTATATTTTCTTATAGAAATGAAATCTATATAGATTTTGATGCTGAAAACAATCGAGAGTTTTTTAGTTTAAATGTAAAGCAATTAATTGAATCTTTAGAGTTTAAAGAGTATAAAGTAAAAAGAATTAGTTTGTTTTAGAAAGTGATATGATAAAATCTATTTCGTTCAAGTATTATATTGTTATTGATACATAGGGTTCAAGGCACGGCTTATCTTTTCCTAAAAATTGAATTTTAAAGTTTCTAAAGTGAGTAAATATAATAAAGTAGAAGGCTACTCATCAACTGAGTAGCCTTCTTATAATAAAAAAAGTATTTTCTATTTACCTATTGAATAAAAAGCTTTTACTCCTCTGTATTGAGAAGTTTCACCTAATTCTTCTTCTATTCTTAATAATTGATTATATTTTGCAATTCTATCTGTTCTAGATAACGATCCAGTCTTTATAAAACCAGCATTTGTTGCTACAACTAAATCAGCTATAAAAGTATCTTCGCTTTCCCCCGATCTATGAGAAACTACAGCTGTCATATTATTTTTAAATGCTAATTCAATAGCATCTAATGTTTCTGTAACCGTCCCAATTTGATTTAACTTAATTAAAATTGAATTACTTGCTTTTAATTCTATGCCTTTCTGCAACCTTTTTACATTAGTTACATAAAGATCATCTCCAACAACTTGAACCTTATCTCTAACTCTTGAAGTAAAATTAGCGTAAGCTTCCCAATCTTCTTGGTCAAATGGGTCTTCTATTGATTTTATTGGGTATTTATCGATTAATGAAATATAATAATCTGAGAGCTCTAAAGAACTCATTTCTTTTCCATCAATAGAATATTTTTTTGTTTCTTCATTATAGAATTCTGATGCAGCTGCATCCATAGCTATAAACACTTGTACCCCAGGTTTGTATCCTGCAGCTTCTATAGCTCTTATGATATATTTTATTGCTTCTTCATTTGATTTCAAGTTAGGAGCAAACCCACCTTCATCCCCTACTGCAGTAATGTGACCTTCTTTTTTTAAAATATTTTTCAAATTATGAAAAATTTCAGCACCTGCTCTTAAAGCATCTTTAAAGGAGTTAAAGCCTGCAGGCATGATCATAAATTCCTGTATGTCTAAATTATTGTCAGCGTGTTGCCCTCCATTTATGATATTCATCATAGGAACTGGTAGAACTTTGGCATTTACTCCACCTAAATATTTGTAAAGTGGAAGTCCTAAGGAATTCGCAGCTGCTCTCGCAACTGCCATTGAAACAGCTAAAATAGCGTTTGCACCTAACTTCTCTTTATTTTCTGTACCGTCTAAATTTAAAAGCGTCTTGTCAACTTTTACTTGATCAAAAGCATTCAACCCTACTATTTCTTTTTCTATTATTTCATTTACATTTTTAACTGCTTTTGTTACACCTTTCCCTAAAAAATAGTCTTTTTTCCCATCTCTTAGTTCTAAAGCTTCAAATTTTCCTGTAGAAGCACCTGAAGGAACTATTGAGGAAGCAGTTGCTCCTGTAGACAAAGTTACTTCGGCTTCTACAGTTGGATTGCCCCTTGAATCTAAAACTTCTCTTGCTTTTACACTAACTATTTCATCGTAAAATTTTTCCATTAATAAAACACCTCCTGATTTAATTTTTTATACTCACTTTAGAAATTATAAAAACCTTATAAATCCAAAAACTTATTTTCGGAAAATCTTCATTTCTGAAGCACATATAATTTTTATTATTTATCGCAAACCAATGTTCCAACCTTTTCTCCTTTTACTGCTTTTAATAAGCTATCTTCTTCAAAAAAATTGAGAATTATTATAGGCAAATTATTTCTTTCACATATTGAGAAAGATTCAGTATCCATAACTTTTAGCTGTTCAGAAATAGCTTGTTCATAAGTAATTCTATCGTACTTCACAACATCTGAAAAAATTTTTGGATCTTTATTGTATATTCCATCAACTTTTGTGGCTTTAATCAAAACTTCCGCATCCATCTCTATTGCTCTTAAAGCAGCAGCAGTATCGGTAGTAAAAAGAGGATTAGATGTGCCACCAGCAAATATTACGATATGTCCTGAAGAAATGTAATCTTCGACAAGATCGTAACGTAAAGGCATAACCGACGGCAAATCAACAATCTTTGAAAAAACTACACTTTTTAAACCGTTTTTTTCTAAAACATTTTTAAGAAAAATCGAATTTATAACGGTTCCCAGCATACCCAATTGATCTGCTATTTGAATTTTGAAATCTTTCAATTCTTTACCTCGAAAAAAGTTACCTGCACCTATCACAATTCCTACATTTATATCAATATCTCTAATTTTTTTTATTTCTTGAGTAAAATATTGTGAATTTTTTTCATCAAAACCTTTTTTCCCTTCACCTGAGAGAATTTCCCCGCTTAATTTTAACAATACTCTTTTGTACATATTGTCCTCCTCAAACACACAATTTTTACCGGAATAAATATGAAATTCTTTAACATATTCGGTACTTTTATTCAAACAGAAAGAGATGACTCTGCAATATCACCTATATTTATAACATGCGTTAAAAAAGGGCGGAAATATCCACCCTTTCTATAAATTATTCTCCAATTGCGTATCTTGTAAATTTGTCAACTGTAATATTTTCACCAACTTTAGCAATCATAGCACTTATCAAATCTTTAATCTTTTCTCCATTCCCAAAGACATATTCTTGCTCAAGCAAACAATTTTCAGAATAAAATTTCTCTAATTTATTTTCAACAATTTTATCTATTACATTTTGTGGCTTATTAGAGTTCTTCATTTCTTCAAAATAAATCTCTTTTTCCTTATTTATAACTTCTTCTGGTACATCTTCTTTAGAAATCCATTTGGGATTCATAGAAGCGATCTGAAGAGTAATCTTTTTTGCAAGATCATGAAATTCTTCAGTCCTTGCAACAAAATCCGTTTCACATCCTAATAATAACAGAACACCGACCTTTTCATTATGATGAATATATGAATATACTATACCTTCTGTTGTTACTCTTCCTGCTTTTTTAGCAGCTTTAATTGCACCCTTTTTTCTTAAAATTTCTATAGCTTTGTCTATATCCCCATCAGCCTCTTGTAAAGCATTTTTACAATCAAGCATTCCTGCTCCTGTTGAGGCTCTAAGATCTTTTATCTTTTCTATTGATACATCCATCAAACATACCTCCTAAAGTTGTTTATTTTTATTAAATTAACGATTAAAAATTTGTCCACAAATGATAGCCAAACTATTTTAACATATCCACCTATTTTTTACAATAAAAAAAGTTTAATTTTATAAAACTATTTTGACAACTTTTCTTTTAATTTAATTTCAACGTTCTTTGAAACCCACTTACTAATATCTCCTTCATAGTTAGCTATCTCTTTAATCATTGAAGAAGATATAAATGAAAAGTCTGTATCAGCCATCAAAAAAAATATTTCCAATTCAGGAAAAAGTGATCTATTTGCATTTGCCATTTGTAATTCATATTCAAAATCGCTTACCGCCCTTAATCCTCTAATTAAATTAAATATACGATGTCTCTTTAAATAGTCTACTAATAACCCATCAAAAGTATCTACAACAACATTTTTTATGCCTTTCAAATCGGTTTTAACCATTTCTAACCTTTCCGAAAGGCTAAACAAATATTCCTTATTTGGATTATTCATAACTATTACATAAAGCTTATTAAACCTTTCTGCTGTTCTTTTTACAATATTTACATGTCCATAAGTTATAGGATCAAAACTTCCGGGATATGCTGCTATCTTTTTTCCCATAATTATTAGCCTCCAGAATTAACTCTCAGAAATTATTCCCGATGCCAAAATAATTCCCTCGTCATCGTATATTGTTGCGAATTGCCCTGGAGTTACGCTAAAAATCGGCTCTCTAAATGTTAATTCTAATATATCTTGCCCACTTTTTTTAACAAATGCAGGTTTTTCTTCATTTTTCTTTCTCACTCTACAAAAGCATTCCGTTTCTTTAACGTCTACAAAAAAATTTACTTTTTTAGCAATTAATCTATCCGAATACAACATTTTAGTTGGAGCTACTATCAATATATTTTTTTCTGGAACAATCCTGTAAACATGAAGTTTTTCACTTTGATTTTTATAATAAGTAATTCCCGACCTCTGACCTATTGTATAATTAACATACCCACTATGTTCACCTATTTCGTTCCCTTGCAAATCTAACACTTTCCCTTTAGAAATTTCTAAACCGTTATCTTTCAAAAATCTTCGATAATCGTTATCTGGAATAAAACATAACTCTTGACTATCTTCCTTTTCAGCCACGCTTAATTCAAGTTCTTTAGCGAGTGCTCTAATTTCAGTTTTGTACATAATACCCAATGGAAAATACAAATAAGGTAAAATATCTTTATCAATATAAGATAAAAAATAAGATTGATCTTTATATTCATCTACGCCTTTTTTCAAAACATACGAATTATATTTTTTTGAATATTCTTTAACAACATAATGCCCACTTGCCAAAAAGTCCGCATTCATTTTTTTAACTATTTTCATTGCTTCACCAAACTTAAAAAATCTATTACATAAAACACAAGGATTAGGTGTTTCACCAGACTTATAAGTATTAATAAAATATTCAATAATTTTTTCTTTAAATTCATCTTTAATATCAATAACTTGAAAATCATCTAATTTAAGTTTTTCAGCTACTTTTTTGGCATCTAAAGTATCAGAAGGACTACAACAAATCTTTTTTTTCTCTGGTATTAGAGAAAAAATAACATCGGAAACTGTTTTAAAATGTACACCATATACCTCAAATCCTTCTTTTTTCAATAAATATGCTGTAACTGAACTATCTACTCCTCCACTCATCAACATTACTACTTTTTTACTTCCCATCAATTTCCGCCTCTAAAAGATCTTCAGACATTTTTGCTTTCTTTACATTTGCCAATTTTGTACCATATTCAATAATATCTTGTAAAGTCATTTTATCCAATTCTAACATCATCGAATTATGGACCCTCTTCCATACAAATTCTACAGCACAATCAATTTCTAACCTACACTCACCGTTAACACAATCATAAGATTGCAAGGGTTTATCCAATATGCCAACTATTTCGCTTAATCTTAACTTATCCGGTTCTTTTAGCAATACATATCCTCCAAATTTTCCGCGTATTGACTTCAATATACCGGCATCTCGCAATTCACTAAAAATTTTTTCAAGAAAATCTTTAGGTATATTTTGTCTTTCTGATAGTTCAGATATCGTTACTTTGTCTCTTCCCTCTTCTTTTGTCATTATTGCTAATTCAAATAATGCTCTTAATGCGTAACTACTTTTTACAGTAAGAGCCATATTAATTCCTCCTTTTTATGACAATCCATCCATTTCTTTAAAGCTGAAAAGATTCATGAATTCTGTCCAACTAAATATACAGTCAATTTTTCTTCGGTTTGGTTAGCTAATCTTACATCATTTACATAAATGTCAATTTTATTTCCCTTTATTTGACCTCCCGTATCATTAACTACAAAAAAACCATCATTAGGCAAATGTGCCAATTCTGGAATATAAACAATAGAACCCAAAGGCAACACACTTGGGTCAGCTGCTATAGTTTTATACGAAATAGGCTTATCTCCGGATTTTGTCAATCTAAAAGTTGGAGAGTAAACAATTTTATCGTCCCATTCCGTATAATATGTAGCTCTGAATTCCCCTACTTCTTTATAAAAGAGTTTTAAAGGATCTTTTGGTTCCCCATTTTTCCATATTTCTAAAGTAACAACATCACCATTTTTCGCAGAACCTATAACTGTTGTCGAATCAATCCACTTATTACTTGAAACACTTAATGTGCTAATATTACTCATAACCGAAATGATAGAATTACCATGATCTATTTTAATATAAAAATTACCATTATTTAATTTCCCTGTTTCTATAACCCTTCCCGGCAATATAGAAAATATTTGTTCGCTTTGAGTCATTACACCTATTCCACTTGATATACCGCTTCCATTTCTTTCACCAAATCTTATAACAATTTTATCGTATTGGTTTGGCAATGTTTTCTCAAATGGCCACTTAATATAATTTTCCAGATTACTTACCGGTATAACTAATTCCTGACCAACTCTTATATTAGTGCTTGTCAAATTATTAGCCTGCATAATAATTTGAACACCCTTGTTTCCCAAATTGAAGGCATTTGATATACTTATTAAAGTGTCACCGGATTTAACGATATATCTTATTTCTCCATTATTACCAAGTATCGAATTTATTTCTGCTTCTCCAATTGAGGAATAAAGAGAATTAATCTTTAATTCTAAATCTTGAATCTGTCCCAAATACCTTTCATTCAGTGAATTTGGTGGCTGAGTAGAAATTTTTTGAACCTCATAATTTAATTGATTCAACTGCTTTTCTATAACATCTATTTTTGTTTCCAAACTTTTTACATTCTTTATATCTTCACTTTGAGTTTTATAATAAAATTTTGAAATAGTCTCTTCTGCTTTATATTCTACAATGCTTTCAACGTATTTTTCTATATCAAAATCTTCAACCTCTTTTTGAATCAGTTCTTTTAAATTACCGTTTTGCAAAAAATAAAACTCAGAATTTTTATAACTTTGTTCAAGAACGTTCACTCTTTCATTTAATGAATTGATATTGTCTAATAAAACTTTTTGATCGCTTTTTGAACCATTATTTATAAAGTTTTGAATTTCTTTTATTTCATTTTCTAAACTCATTATTCTTACTTCTAATTGATCTGATTCTATCGTTGAAACATTAAGATTGTTTATAGACGAATCATTTTTTTTAGAACTTTCTAAGATAGATACTCTTTTATCTAAATCAAGTAACTTATCTATATCTTCATAACTTCTGCCTTCATATAAATAATCTTCTAAAGTAACTACTCTTTGTTGAAGATAATCATATTGTTCTTTTAAAGATTTCACCATAATATAATCATAACTATAATTTATTGAATTTTGATAAATTTTATCCGATAATGTGTTAATTTCTGTTTCCATTTGAATTAATCGTGTTTCGATATTCGATAATTGCCTTTTTAAAGCTTCTATCTCAGCGTTTTGACTTGGTAAATTGTTGTTACCCTGAGCGGGTTGAAAAATAGTACAACTTGAAAATAAAAAAATCAAAGTTAAAATAATTAAGAAAAAACTAATTTTTTTCAAACTATCTCACCCCTTAAAAATTTTGCAGCCTTTATATAAGGATTAGTTGAATCTTTATACTTTTGCAATAATGTATCGAGAAATTTTGCTGCTTCATTTTTTCTTTTGAATCTATAATTTATATATCCCAAGTAAAACAAACAAAAAATATAATCATCCTCTTTTTCTGCGTTTTGAAATTCTTTCTCTAAAATCTTTCCACAATAATATAATATTCCTAATTCTTTTTCAGTTTCGTCATTTTCTCTATAATACCAAGACAATTTTATCAAAATTTTAGATACTTCAATAGGGAGGTTTAAAATCGAATATATTTCTGCAGCTATTAAAAGTTGATTTTTATAAAATTGCAAAGATTTTTTTGAAGTATTATCAATTTCTCCTATATCCATCTTTTTGATATAATCTAAAAATTTCTTGATTTTTAAAATTTTTTCTTCATCCAAATAATCAATAATTATATCTCTATCTTTTTCCTGAAAGGTAAAACAACATTCTGGACACGTTATAATGTTATATAAAGAAACATTTATTCCGCGATATTCAGGTTTTAAGTCCAAATCATAAGCGCTTACTTTTATCGCCGTTGAAACAACTGAATCATAAGAAAATTCTTTCTTACAAATAGGGCATGTAACAAAATCTCTTATAAACTCTTTCATTTTTTTATTCTCCTATCCCTAATAAAGCGTTACAATATGATAAAGGATCAAAAATTTGTAAATCATCTTCTTTTTCACCCAATCCAACTAACTTTATAGGAATTTTTAATTCATGATTTATTGCAAATGCTATCCCTCCTTTAGCAGTTCCATCTAACTTTGTAATAATAATCCCTGTGATATCTATTGCTTGCATAAATGATTTGGCTTGAGATATCCCGTTTTGACCCGTTGTACCGTCTAAAACAAGCAAAGTCTCATTGGGAGCGCCTTCAATTTCCTTTTGAATTATTCTTTTTATTTTTTTCAATTCTTCCATTAAATTACTTTTAGTATGTAATCTGCCAGCAGTATCTACTATTATTACATCTTTATTTTTTGATTTTGCATGATTAATAGCATCATAAACAACTGACGCTGCATCAGATCCCTTTTGATGAGCAATAACCGTAGCGTTTAATCTTTTTCCCCATTCTTTTATTTGTTCTATGGCCGCGGCTCTGAAAGTGTCTGCAGCCACTAAAACAACCTCTTTACCGTGATCAATATACATTTTTGCTAATTTGGCAGCTGTTGTAGTTTTACCACTCCCGTTAACTCCTACTAATAATATAACATATGGTTTTTTATCAAAATTCATTTCTACATTACCTTTATCTAAATTCTCCACCAAAATATCTCTCAATAATAGAAGAGGATCATCTGACGTCGAATTATGTTGATGATATCGTTCTTTTAACTCCTGTAATATCGAATTTGCAACTTCCACTCCCATATCAGACATAATCAATATTTCTTCTAATTCTTCAAGATCCTCTTCTGTTAAACTTTTTCCTGAAAAGATTGTTTTTATGTTTTTAAAAATCGTTTCTCGAGTTTTACTTAAACCATTTTTAAACTTTTCAAAAATTCCCATTACAATGCCTCCATATTTCTAAGTATATTTGCACTTCAAAAGTTCTACGTCTCAATTCAATCGAGCTCTTTTACTTTATTTTAAAAATTAAAGGTAACTTCCTAATTTTGAAAATCTTATCTATTGAAAAAATCTCGTTTGTTAAAAGATCTGTGGCATACAAATTAAAATCAACCGGAATTTCTCCATACCTATCTTCCAAATTCAAAATTGCAATATATTCAGAATCATAGCCACTCCATTCAATTTTTACAATTCCTTTTGAAATCTCTTCAATATTAAAAATACTGCATTTTGATTTAATATCCTTAGATAAACTAATAATTTTTTTAAAAAAACTTAAAAATTCATAGTCTCCCTTGTCCCATTTTATAGGATCTTTCTCAAAAAGATTGGGAAGTTTTTCAATCATTAATTCTTGACCTGCATATATAAGATTTGACCCTGGTAATAACATGTAAAACGCTGTCCAATTTTTAATCTTATCTTTTCCATTTAAAACACTTGCTATACGAGGATTATCATGATTTTCTAAAAACCTCATTTTTAAAGAACCATTTGGAAGCATAGTTTCTTGTAAATAAATCTGATTTAAATAATATTCCAAAGACTTTTCTCCTCGAAAATACGCTCTTAAATAATCGTATCCATCATAATCATAAGTCAAATCAAACGCTTGATAAATTTCCGAATCACAATATATATAGTATCCCATATCTCTAAGGGACTTTAAAAAATGAAGGTCTAAAGTTTCTGCAAGCCAAATTACTTCCTTTTTTTGATTTATCTTTTCTCGGGCTAACTTCCAAAATTCAAGAGGAACCAACGAAGCAACATCACATCTAAAACCATCAACACCTAAACTTACCCAATTTTCCAATACTTCAAATAAATAATCCCATAAATCCATATTGGTATAATCTAAATCGTATACATCAGTCCAATCATTAACTTTTCTTATAAAATTACCGTTGCTATCTCTAAAAAACCATTCAGGATGAGTGTTAATTAATTTAGAATCCATAGATGTATGATTAAATACAATATCAATCATAATTTTTAAATCGTTCTGATGTGCCTTGTCTATTAATCTTTTAAATTGTTCTTTATTTCCTACTTCATTAGAAATTTCTTCATAATCTCTTATCGAGTATGGACTTCCATGCGTACCTTTGCGCCCAACTTTACCAGTGGGATAGAAAGGCATAAACCATAAAATATCCGTACCTAATGTTTTTATTCTTTCAATATCGTTATAAACATCATTAAAAGTTCCCGCATTAGAATAATTTCTTACAAAAATTTCGTAAATCATTGCGTTTTTCAACCAAGATGGTGTATCTATTGCCATAGCAAACCCCCTTACAATTTTAATTTAATCACTTTAGAAACTCTGAAACTTAATTTTATCAATGTTTAAAATTTTAGCTTTTTCAAAAATATCTCTACTATTCTAATTTTAACCAAGCGACTATTTTTTTTAACTTCTTCGGTATTTTTATCGAATAAGAAGAAAAAGAACTCTGCCCTAAACCCAACTAAAATTAAAACCTTATTTCTATAAAATTCCTTATTCCTAAAGTCACTGCCCCTACTAAATTAATCAAGACTTTTCATATTATATCATTGATTATATCAATTTTAAACAATTATTAGAAAAAAAATTTATTTGATTTAGATGTAAAAAAAATATGGATAGTTTTAATTTTTTTAAATCTTTATACTTTATTTTTTTGAAAATTTTAATTTATATATTGACTTTTTTAATTTTTTATTATATAATTTTTATATCTTAGAACTTTCTGAGGGGGAAAATTTATGCCTAAGTATCGTTTAGCAAAATGCCCTGTTTGTGGTGGCAATTTAAAAGTTATAAAATATCAATGTGAAGAATGTGGTACAGAAATAACTGGGAATTTCGAATTAGAGGATTTCGCACGTTTAACAGATCAACAATTAATTTTTTTAAAAACTTTTATAAAGACTCGTGGTAACTTGTCAGAACTTCAAAAAGAATTAGGAATTTCATATCCGACTGCAAAAGCAAGATTGGAAGAAGTTGCAATTGCTTTAGGATACGAATCCGAAGAAGTTGATAATAGAGAAAAAACACTTGAAATATTAGAAAAAATTGAAAAAGGGGATATAACACCTGAAGAAGCTAAAGAAATCCTAAAAAAATATAAAAAGTAGGAGGGAGAGTTAAAAATGCCTATGATTGATTTAAAAAATACAAAGTCCATTATTTTATGCGCCAAAGATTTTCATGGAAATGTCGTTATTAAGTACGCACCGTCTTCTTATCTAATGTATCAAAATGAAGATATCGAAATTAAAACTTCAAAAGATCAAATAAATGAAAAAACATACATCGATATTAAATATGAGAAAGGTGTTTTTTTTTCAAAATTTTTTTTATTTTCCCAATCTTCCCATACAGCCAAAATTGACTTATTCGTTAATGAAGAGGTAACGGATATTTCCTTAGACATAAATTCAGCCGATATAGACATTAATTTTGATGATACAAATATTCAAAATTTGTCGATAAAAACAATTGCCGGGGATATTAATATTGATGGTAAAACCAAAAGTAAAAATTTGAAAGAACTTTACATAAATACAAAAGCCGGAGATGTTGATCTAAACTTACAAAGTTCACAAGTAGAAGAAACTACCTTTAAAAGTGCTTCTGGAGATTTCAAAGTTAATAATGCAAAACTTTATAATATAAAATTTGATTTAGCAAGTGGTGATGTATTAATACTTAATTCAATTATAGAAAATTTAGAGGCAAACTTTACTTCAGGTGATATTTCAATAAAGGATTCTAAGGTAAAAAATGTAAAGATACATGCTATCAGCGGAGATATCGACATTGACTATTTATTAAAAGATTTTAATTGCGAAATTAAGGGTATATCAAGCGATATTTATTTGAACATTCTTGGAAAAGAAAAAATATTTTTATACGGAAATACTAATCGGTTCGCATCTTCACTAAAATCAAATTTAGACATAGTAACTATTAAAAATTCTACAGAAGAATCTTCACAACGATTATTAAAAATAGATTTAGTCAGTGGAGATTTAACTATTAAAGCCAAAGAATTAAATGAAAAAGAGGAACATATTCTTAATAAAGAAAGCAATTTACAACAAAGTTTTTATGGAGATGATCTATTAACCTTAGAAGAAAAAAAGATTTTAGAACTTTTGAAAGAAGGAAAAATTTCAAGAATTTTTGCTTTAGAACTTTTGAAAGAATTAGGATATTCGAATGAAGAAGGGGAAAAATTTTTAAAAGAAAGGGGATTATGAGATATGACAGGAAGAATAATGTTATTAACAATTGGATTGTTAATTTTTGTTTCTGTAATATTTACAGATATCTTTACAGGATTTAATCTATTCCAACTCTTTTTCTCTGTGTTGTTTTTAACCTTTGGATTAAATTTTTTTAGAGAAAGAAGTACAGAATATTTAGGTAGTTTAATATTTGGTATAATACTACTTTTAGATCTTTTTAATCTTTTCCCGACAAACCTAAACTTCTGGCAGTTGTTTTTATTATTGATAGCTTCTTATCTTATCGCTTTGGGTTTGGATATGTTTTTTGTTAAAAAAAAGTCTCATCAAAAGTCTAAAAACGAAATAATAGAATTTGAGTTACCTCATAGTTCTTCCCCTGAGGAGATAGAAATAATAACTCAAGCAGATTGGACTAATCTTACCTTGGATTCATCCAACATAAATTCCTCTTTAAAAATGAAAGCAATTGTCGATAAAAACATATTTTCTTTTAAAAAACAATTAGATTTGCACTCATTGAAAATTTCTAATAAATTAAAAGTTTCAAATGTGAAAGTTCCTCAACGTGCAAAAATTACTTTCTATTTAAATGAAGAAGTTAATTTTTCTTATAAAGCTAATTTAAATGTTTCTGATGCTTTTTTAGATTTCAGAGAAATTAAAATAAAAGAAGTTAACTTAAAAGTAACTGCTTCAAAAATCACCTTGATACCTTCAGAAAAAGAAAACTCTAATGTAGAAATTAATTCTGAAATTTCATCTATCAATATTACTTTGCCAAAAAAGGTAGGCTTGGTATTAAACCATATTGGAGACATAAATTTTAAAAACTTTGAAAACATGATAAAAAGAGACGATGGAACATATGTTTCTAATAACTTTTCAGAAGCTATTTCTACTTGTTATATAAATGTATTATCTGATATGTCACGATTAAATATTGAGATTATTTGATAAATATTTTATTCAAATTTATTTAGAAAAATTTTATAATAAAACTTTAATAGTTGTGGCAATTTTTTAAATCTATGGGGTTCTTCGATCATTCTATAAAACCACTCTAATCCAAACTTTTGAAAAAAAGAAGGAGCTCTTTTTATTTCACCTGATAAAACATCAAAACTCCCCCCCACTCCCATTAAAAGTTTGACGTTTAATTTGTCATAATTTCTATAAATGAATATTTCTTGTTTAGGTATTCCCATACCAACAAAAAGTAAGTCGGTTTTAGCATCGTTTATTTTTTTTACAATTTCTTCTTCTTCTTTTCCAAAATTGAAATAACCATCATTAGTACCAACAATTTGAACATAAAAATTTTTCTTAATATTATCTGAAGCCTTTTGAACGATATCATCTTTAGAACCTAATAAAAAAATATTATAATTTTTTTCTTGAGACAACTTAAATAAAAATTTCATTGTATCTATTCCTGGGCATCTTTCAGTCTCTATATTTTTCTTTTTTAGCATTTTCACTATTCCGACCCCATCTGGAATAGAAAAACTTGCTTTTTTCAAAGCTTTTGTATAATTATTTTCTTTTAAATACTCCATATACATTAAAGCATTCAAAGTAACTATCCACAATTTTTCATTATCTAATCTTTCTTCTATATAAGAATAAATATCTTCTTGTTTCCCATAAAGAATTTTTAGATCCTTGATAATAATGTTTCCTATCAAAATATTCACCTCATAAAAATTTTTAC
Source organism: Petrotoga sp. 9PWA.NaAc.5.4 (assembly GCF_002895485.1). Classification (NCBI taxonomy): domain Bacteria; kingdom Thermotogati; phylum Thermotogota; class Thermotogae; order Petrotogales; family Petrotogaceae; genus Petrotoga; species Petrotoga sp. 9PWA.NaAc.5.4. The sequence goes on along the minus strand of NZ_AZRK01000042.1, from coordinate 45,182 downwards.
TAATTCAATCAAAAGACTCCAATACAATAGCTTCTATTTTATTTATATTCTATTATACTATTGTTCTATTTTTTTTGCTATTAATAAAAATTCAGTTACAAAAAATATTTTACAGATAAAAAATAAAAATTGACCTAAAATTAACAAAATACTCTCTCATAAATTGTATAATACTTAAGGATTTTAAATATAAGGTGAATTGAACATTATGTGAGGAGGACAGGCAATGGAGAAAACTTTACTTTATCAAGATAAAAACGTAAAAAAATATTTAGTTAAATTTTTTAAAGATGAAATTACTAAAATTGAAGACAAATTGGTAAGAGAGATAAATAACAGTTATACTTTCGAAGGTTTTCGAAAAGGGAAAGTGCCGAAGGAAATTATTAAATTACGATTTGGAGAGAGTTTTAATGAATTGCTGATGGAGGAAGCGGAACATGAATTAAGACATAAAATAAGTGAAGAAGAAAAACTATTGTTCCCTATAATAATTGAATCTAAAGCTCAAGAAGATGACCATATAGAGTTTGAAATTTTAATACACACATATCCAGAAATAAAAAATATAAATTACGAAAACATGGTAGTTAGAGTACCCTCTTCAAAAGAAATAGTAGAAGATTACATTCAAAATAGATTGGATGAGCTTTTAAACAGTAATGCAATATTAGAGCCCAAAGATTCTCCTGCAAAAGACGGTGATTATGTAAGAATTGTTTATGATTTAATAGATGAAAATGGTGAAATACTTTCAAAAGATGAAGAAACAGAACTTACCATAAGAGAAAATGACGAAAGACCTTTAGTAAAAGCAATAATTGGAAAAAACAACAAAGAAGAGTTTGAAATAACAAAAGAAGACGAAGGAAGAAAATTGACTCAAAAAGTAAGGGTTGAGCAAATATATACACGAAAACTTCCTGAATTAAACGATAATTTTGTAAAAGAATTAAATATTGAGGTTGAAACTTTAAGTGCTTTGAAAGAAAAACTAAAAAAAGAAGGAGAAGAAGCAGTTAAATCTTGGCAAGAAGATTTTATCATAAACTACATTTTAGGAGAACTCCCACAATATGTAGAAATAGATATATCTGAAGATAGTTTAAATTACTACCTTGATTCCTATATAACTGATCTTAAAAATAAAGGAAAATACGAAGAACAGTTAGAAAAGCTTGGAAACGATGAAAATAAATTGAGAGAAGAAGTTAAAAAATCAGCTTTGAATTGGATAAAAGATATAGTTACCATAGAAAAAATTGCAAAGGAAAACAATATTTCAGTAACTGAAGAAGAACTTTCTCAAGCTATTAAGAATTTTGGAAACGTTTATGGTTTATCTTATGCAAATACTCGAGAAATAATCTCTTCTAATCCTCAAATATTGGAAGAAATTGCTTGGGAAGAATTAAGAAAAAAAGTAGCAAAATTTATAAAAGACAAAATTAAAATTGAAGAGTTTACAAAAGAAGATGAAGAGATTGCAGAATCAGAAAATGATGTTCCGGAAAGCGCACAACCAGAACCAGAAGCTAACGACGAAAACAAAGTACAAAAAGAATAATCTGACTGGACAAAATAATCTTTTTTTGATAAAATATCTATGATTGAAAAGGGGACGTGGTGAAGCTGGTTATCATGCCGGTCTGTCACACCGGTGGCCGCGGGTTCGAGTCCCGTCGTCCCCGCCAAATTACCTCTTAACACAAGGCAACGTAGCCAAGGGGCCTAAGGCGGCGGTCTGCAAAATCGCTATTCGAGGGTTCAAATCCCTCCGTTGCCTCCAATCAAAAGCTGCTTACATGTCATATGTAAGCAGCTTTTGATTTGTTTTTATTAAATTAAGGATACATTTTTTCTTCTAATACCATATTGTTTCGGTGTATAACTTCTTCTGGGCCTAAACTTTCATTTATAAGCATCTTATTTCTAATCATTAATCTAAGTTCTTGAGAAGAATAATTTACGAGTCCTTTAGCTATAACTTCTCCATTCTCATTTACAATCTTTACTAAGTCTCCAATGTTAAATTTCCCAAGTATTTCTTTGATTCCAACAGCAAGCAGACTTTTTCCGCTAATTAAAGCTTTTTCTGCTCCTGGATCTATTTTTATTTCTCCCTTTGACTTTAAACTATAATAAATCCATCTTTTTCTTTTGCTTAAATTGTTCTCTTTTGCTAAAAATGTTGTTCCTACATCATACTTTTCTTTTTCAATGCTTTCCAGAGCTTTTAATATAACGCTTTCCTTATAACTTGGCGCTATTACAGCAGGAATACCGGAATAAATAGAAATTTTTGCTGCTCTGATTTTTGAACTCATTCCTCCTGTACCTAATTTCCCGCTTTTACCATTAGCTATAAACTCTACTTCTGGAGTAATTTCTTCCACTTTGTTTATAACTGAAGAACTTTTATTCACATCTTTTAAAAGTCCTTCAACATCAGAAAGAATTATAAGCAAGTCGGCTTCTATAAGACCAGCTACTTGAGCTGAAAGCATATCGTTATCTCCAAATTTTATTTCAGCTGTAGCAACAGTATCGTTTTCGTTAACTATAGGAATTACATCTAAATCTAAAAGAGTTTTTATTGTATTATAAGCATTCATATATCTTTGTCTATTTGAAAAATCTTCTGCAGTTAGTAAAACTTGAGCTGTTTTTAAATTATTTTCCCTAAAAATGTTATTATAAATAGATATTAGAATACCTTGTCCAACTGCAGCACATGCCTGTTTTTCAGCAAGTGAGTAAGGTTTGCTCTTATAGTTAAGTTCTGCCATTCCTGTAACAATTGCGCCGGATGAAACTAAAACTATTTCTTTACCCATACTCTTAATTAACGAAATTTGTTCTACAACTTTTCTAATTTTATTTTCATCTATACCCTTAGTTGAACTGAGAGAACTACTCCCTATCTTTACAACAATTCTATCGTATGTTTTCTTCAATTTAATCACAACCAATTAACTTAAAAAAGAAATTATTTTGTTTTTTAATGTTAGAGTGTTACCATTCCCGTTTAAATCTGGTGTAAGAACATTTTTATCAAATAACGATTTTTCAATTGCTGATTCTAATTGTTTTGCATAATCACTTAAATTTAAATAATCTAACAACATTATAGACGACCTTAGTATTGCTATTGGATTTGCAATACCTTGATTTGCAATATCCGGTGCACTTCCATGAACAGCTTCAAATACAGCTACATCATCTCCAATGTTAGCTCCTGGTGCAAGACCTAAACCACCTATCAATCCGGCAGCAAGATCAGACAGAATATCTCCAAATAGATTTGGTGCAACAATTACATCATATTTTTCTGGGTTCATAACTAACTGCATGCTCATATTATCAACAATTTTTTCTTCATATTCTATATCTGAAAATTCTTTTGATATATTTCTAATAGCATCCAAAAATAATCCGTCACCCAATTTTAAAATATTTGCTTTATGAACAGCGGTAACCTTTTTTCTATTATTTTTTTTAGCATAATTAAAAGTAAACCATCCTATCTTTTCACTTGCTTTTCTTGTTATAATACGAATAGAAGTTGCTATATCTTCAATCTTATATTCAATACCTTTGTACAAGTCTTCAGTATTTTCTCTTACAATAATTAAATCAACATTTTCAAATTTTGAATTTATGGCTTTTAAACTCTTGATTGGTCTTAAATTGGCAAATAAATTCAATTGTTCTCTCAAAGTTACATTGACACTTCTAAACCCTTTAGCAACGGGAGTAGTTATAGGACCTTTTAACGCTATTTTATTCCTCTTTATTGATGCTATTACATACTCGGGTAACGGTGTTCCATAGTCTTTTATAACATGCTCACCAGCTTCTACTTCTTCCCATTGTATAGGAACTTTCATATATTCAAATATGTCTTTAACTACTTGAGTTATTTCTGGTCCTATTCCATCACCAGGAATTAGTGTAACTTTTTGCATTTCATCACCTACTTATTTATAGAATCTAAGGATCCATATTCTTTGTAATAATTCACTAATCCACCACTCTGTAATATCTTTAACATCACATCGGGAAGAGGTTGTATTTTTAAAAATTCGCTCTTTGTTATATTCTTTACAATACCTTTTTCTAAATCAACTTCTAATTCATTCCCTTCATCAATATTATCAGTTGGTACTTCTATTAAGGGTAAACCTATATTTATAGCGTTTCTGTAAAATATACGAGCAAATGAGGAAGCAACTACTGCACTTATTCCAGCATGTTTAATAACAAGTGGTGCTTGCTCTCTGGAAGAACCACAGCCAAAGTTTTTTCCTGCAACGATGAAATCACCTTTTTTTATTTCTTTATAAAAATTTGGTCGTAAATCCTCCATTAAATGTACACATAATTCATCCATGTTGATAGTACTAAATTTATATTTTCCTGAAATAATATAATCAGTATTTATATCATCTCCAAACTTATGAGAAATACCTTTTAATATCATATTATCTGTTTCCTCCTCAAAAATTAAGTTTTACTCACTTTAGAAATTATGAATCTCATATTCTATAAATGTTTTGAATCTTAGTTTTTTCAAAAATACCTCCTCAACTCTAATCTTCACAGAATATGAATTTCTTTAACTTTTTCGCTACGTGTAGCTAAGGAGAGAGGGGAGGGCTCCGCTCTGAACCCATTATAAATTCAAAAGCTTATTTTTAAAAAATCCTCATTTCTAAAGTCCCTAAATTAAGTTTTACTCACTTTAGAAATTATGAAACTCCGATTCTATAAATGTTTTAAATCTTAGTTTTTTCAAAAATACCTTTTCAACTCTAATCTTCACAGAATATGAATTTCTTTAACTTTTTCGCTACTTATAACTAAAGAAAAAGAAGGGCTCCACACTGAACCCGATATAAATTCAAAACATTATTTTTTCAAAAACCTCTCTTTTTCTATGATATTTAAATTAAAATATGTTTTACAGATACTTTCTTGGATCTGTAATTTTTCCTTCTAAACATGATGCAGCCACTGTAGCTGGAGATGCTAAATATATAAATGCTTTGTTATTTCCCATCCTTCCTTTGAAATTTCTATTAGCAGTTGAAATAACATTTTCTCCATCTGAAGGAACCCCATTATGTGTTCCAACGCAAGGCCCACACCCTGGAGCTACGACTGTGGCTCCTGATTCAATTAATGTTTGAATAACTCCCTCTTTCATTGCCTCAAGTAAAGTGCTTCTTGAGGCAGGTGCAACAACTAATCGTACATTAGGATGAATTTTCTTGTTTTTCAGTATATTAGCAGCTATTTTAAGATCTTCCAATCTCCCATTTGTACAAGTTCCCAACAATCCTTGCTGTATAGGAACTCCTTCAACTTCTGATATAGGACTAACGTTGTCTACCGAATGTGGTTTTGCTATCTGAGGTTCTAAATTATTAATATCAAACTCATAAATCTTTTCATATGCTGCATCTGGATCCGAAACATAAGTTTTAAACTCTTTATCTGCTCTCTTTTTCACCCATTCAATAGTTTTTTCATCTGCTTTCATTAAACCGACTTTTGCACCCATTTCCACAGCCATATTAGAAATGGTAAATCTTGCTTCAACGGATAAATCATCTACAACTTGTCCCTCAAACTCGACAGCTTTATACGTTGCTCCATTTGATGTTAAATTTTTAATTATATACAAAGCTATATCTTTAGAAAATACGCCAAAAGGAAGTTTTCCATTTAAAACAATTTTAATGGTTTCGGGTACCTTAAACCATAATTTACCACTTGCCATAGCAATTGCCAAATCAGTCGAACCAACACCTGTAGAAAAACAGTTAATAGCTCCATATGTACAAGTGTGTGAATCGGCTCCTATTACTATTTGTCCGGGAAGAACGTGACCTTTTTCGGGCATTAATTGGTGACAAATACCTTCACCAATATCATAAAAATTTATGTTTTGTTGTTTTTGAAAAGTTCTCATCAAATGGTGTAAAGCCGAAACCTTTTCAGATGGGCTCGGCGCATTATGATCAATAACCATCGCTATTTTAGTCGGATCAAAAACTTCTTTAGCTCCAACTTCTTCAAAAGTTTTTATAGTTAATGGGCTAGTTCCATCCTGGCCCATCATAAAATCAACATTAACTATTACTATTTCTCCTGATTCTACACTTCTTCCCAAATGATCTGCAAATATTTTTTCTGTTATAGTTTTAGATTCATGCATCTTTTACTCTTTCCCCCTTCAATTCATTGTATAAATAAATTAACTCTTTGTCAAAAAGTGTCCTTTTCAGCTGGACTGAAAGTGCTCTCACACGCTTTAAAATTTCCTCGGCTTCTTCTTGAGTTAAGTTAATGTCGTATTCTTCAAATTTAGCAATAATAGCATTTTTCCCAGAATGCTTTCCTATTAATATTTGCCTTTCCAAACCTACTTCTTCAGGACTAAAAGATTCGTATGTTTGAGAATTTTTAAGAACACCATCTGTATGAATCCCAGATTCATGTGTAAAAACATTATGTCCCACAATAGTTTTAGAAACAGGTAAGGGTCTTCCTGAAGCTGCTGCAACGTATTCACAAATTTCCTTTAATAGATTGGTTTTTATACCTAAATCAAATTTATATATATATTTTAATGCCATAACAACCTCTTCTAATGCAGCATTTCCAGCCCTTTCTCCCAATCCATTCACAGTTACACCAACATATTTTGCTCCTGCTTTTATACCTGCTAATGCGTTAGCAGTTGCTAATCCAAAATCATTATGTGTATGCATTTCCACATTTATGCCAACTTCTTCTATTATAGTTTTGACTTGTTCGTATATCATAAAAGGCTCCATCATACCTACAGTATCACAATATCTCAATCTATCGGCACCTGCTTCTTTTGCTTCTTTGGCAAATTTAATCAAAAATTTCATATCACTTCTGGAAGCATCTTCTGCATTAACAGAAACGTAAAGTCCGTGTTTTTTTGCAAACTTTGTAGCTGAAACCATACTGTTAAGAACCCAATCTCTATCCTTTTTAAGTTTATGTTTTATATGAATATCAGATGTTGAAATAGAAATAGCAACTGCATCTACTCCACAATCTAAAGAATCCTCTATATCGCTTATAACAGCTCTGTTCCAACCCATAACACTAACTCCTAAATCGAGCTTAACTATCTTTTTTATTGCTTCCTTTTCATCTCCACCCATAGTTGGTATACCAGCTTCAATTTGGTATACTCCCAGTTCAGCAAGCATCTTTGCAATTTGAACTTTCTCTTCATTAGCGAAAACTACACCTGCTGTTTGTTCGCCATCTCTTAAAGTTGTATCTACAATATATATGTTTTGCATATTTTTTGTACACTTCTATTACTAAACGATAAGAAGTGTACCCTCCCTCCTTTTTATAAAATTTACTGTTTTTAGAAATTCCAAAACCTAAGTTTTACCAATCTTTTAGTTTTAAATTCAAAAGTTTATTTTTAGAAAATTATCATTTCTAAAGTACCTAATAAAATTGTTACTTTAACAATAAAATTTTTATAATTATACATTAATTAACAATTTTTTTCAACATATCTAATTTAAAATACATAAATTCTTATTTATAAACATTAAGGGAAAACAGGAACTAAATCCAATCCTTTGTTTTCCGATAACCCCAACATTACATTCATGTTTTGAACAGCTTGACCACTTGCTCCTTTCACTAAATTATCTATAACAGACATAATTATTAACATATTAGACTTCTTATCCAATTCAAAACCTATATGGCAAAAATTTGAGCCATAAACACTTTTAGTTGTAGGATATAAACCCGGCTTTAAAATTCTTATAAAATAATCATTATTATAATATTCTGAATATAAATCATATATATCTTTTATATCTATCTCATTTGTTAACTGACAATACATAGTACTTAAAATACCCCTTGTCATTGGAACCATCTGTGGTGTAAATATTACATGAGTTTCTGAACCATACTTTGAAAGTTCTTGTTCAATTTCTGGAATATGTCTATGTTTGTTAACATTATAAGGTTTTACATTTTCATTACATTCAGAAAACAGGTTAGCAAATTTTGGTTCGTGACCTGCACCAGATATTCCTGACTTGGAATCGATAATGATATTTTTTGTATCGATTAGTTTATTCTTTAAAACAGGAATTAACCCTAAAATTATACTTGTAGGATAACAACCTGGATTTCCAATAATTTGAGCTTTTTGTACTTCTTCTCTATATAATTCTGTTAAACCATATACTCTATTATATAGTTCATAATTAATTTCATTATCAACTTTATACCATTTTTTGTATACTTCAAAATCGTCAAACCGAAAATCACTTCCCAAATCAATTAACTTTTTTTGAGTACCTTGAATTAAATTAGCAATTTCAAAACTATATCCAGAAGGTAAGGTAGAAAAAATAACGTCACACATAGAAACTGCTTTTTTTATATCTAAATTCTCTAAAATAACTTCCGAATAACCATACAAATGCGGATTTATATCAGAAATTATTTGAGAATCAAAATTTTTGGATGTCAAGTATACAACTTCTGCGTTAGGATGTTTGGCAAGAATTCTAATGATTTCCATACCTGTATAACCTGTAGCCCCCAATATTCCAATTTTCATACTTCTCCCTCCCATTTTGCAGAACCTATCGTTTTTCTACTTTTTAGTATGTTCTTTAAATCTATAGCTTCATATATGTCGTCATCGATCAAATTTGAGAAACTTTTAAATTCTTGGATACTTAATTGCTCAATAGGAACATTTTTTTCAATAGCATAAGAAACAATTTTTCCTACTACTTCATGAGCATCTCGAAATGTTAAACCTTTTCTTACTAAATAGTCAGCTAAATCAGTAGCATTCATATAACCATATTTAGCAGCTTGCTGAATGTTTTCACCTTTTATATGCAAAGTTTCAATCATTCCTTTAAAAACCTTTAGAGAATTTTTTAGAGTGTCTATTGTATCAAAAAGTGGTTCCTTATCTTCTTGCATATCTTTATTATAAGCAAGAGGCAATCCTTTCATAACTGTAAGAAGAGAAATCAAACTCCCATAAACCCTTCCTGTTTTTCCTCTTATTAGTTCTGCAGAATCAGGATTTTTCTTTTGAGGCATAATACTGCTACCTGTAGAATATTTCTCATCAATTTCTACAAAATTAAATTCTTTTGTAGACCATAGAACTATTTCTTCACAAAATCTACTTAGATGCATCATTATAATCGAAGAAACACTTAGAAACTCAACTATAAAATCTCTATCGCTAACAGCATCTATACTGTTATAAGAAATATCATCAAAGTTTAGCAAGGATGCAACATATTTTCTATCTATATCAAATGTAGTACCTGCCATAGCTCCAGATCCTAAAGGCATAATGTTAACTCTCTTTTTTAGATCATTTAATCGAGATTTATCTCTTTTTAACATTTCAACATATGCTAAAATATGATGTGAAAAAGTAATTGGTTGAGCCCTTTGAAGATGCGTGTAACCAGGCATTATTATGTTTTTTGATTTATTTGCACATTCTTCAAGAACATTTATCAATTCATCAATTAACTTTATGATAGATAAAATTTGCTCACGTAAATAAAGTCTCTCATCTGTAGCAACTTGATCGTTTCTACTTCTTCCTGTATGTAATTTTTTTGCAATTTCTCCTATTTTTTCGATTAATAACTTCTCTACAAGAGTATGCACATCTTCTACAGTATAATCAATATTTTCAATGTTTCCTTGATTATTGATTTCTTCCAAACCTGTTTTTATGATATTAAATTCTTTCTCGGTCAAAACGCCAGCCTTTTTTAAACCTGCAGCATGAGCGATTGAAGCTTGTATATCATAAGGTAAAAGTCTTATGTCAAAATAAATAGAAGAATTAAATTTTTCCATTGTTTCATCTAAACCATCTTTGAATCTTCCTCCCCAAAGTTTCATATAATTCCTCCTCAACTTTTAACTTTACTCACTTTATAAATTATAAAACTAAGATTTTATAAATGTTTTGAATCTTAGTTTTTTCAAAAATACCTCCTCAACTCTAATCCTCACTAATTATATATTTCTTTAACTTTTTCGCTACGTGTAGGTAAGGAGAGAGAGGAGGGCTCCGCCCTGAACCCACTTTAAATTCAAAAGCTTATTTTTAGAAAATTCTCATTTCTAAAGTACCTATTTTAACTTGTACTCCTAAAACCTTTTAAAATTCAAAACCTTTTTTTAGAAAATTCTCATTTTTAAAGTTCTATTTTAACTTCACATTGGTTAGCTTCCATTTTTAATTTATTTACTTGATGAGCTCTAACTTTTAGAGGTAATCCAAATAAATTTATGAATCCTTCCGCATCTTTTTGATCATATATTTTATCTTCTCCAAAAGTTGCTAAATCCTCATTATACAAAGAATAAGGTGATTGCAAACCTGCTGTTATTATATTTCCTTTGTAAAGTTTTAACTTAACAATACCCGTAACTACTTTCTGTGTTTCATCTACAAAAGCATCTAACGCTTCTTTCAACTGAGAAAACCAAAGGCCATTATATACAAGATCCGCATATTTCTGAGAAATAAGTTCTTTAAATCTCATGGTATCTTTATCCAATACTAATGTTTCTAACTCCTTATGAGCATAATACAATATTGTTCCTCCTGGAGTTTCGTATACACCTCTTGATTTCATTCCTACTAATCTATTTTCTATCATATCAATTATTCCTATTCCATTTTTTGCCGCTATTTCATTTGCTTTTTCTATCAATTCAACAGGATTTAAAAATTCACCATTTATTTTAACAGGAATTCCGGATTTAAATTCAATAGTTATATATTCAGGGACATCAGGAGCTTTTTCGGGAGGAGTTATAATATCGAACAAATCTATTTTTGGCTCATTCAAAGGATTTTCAAGATCTCCACCCTCATGACTCACATGCCATAAGTTTCTGTCAACACTATATATTTTCTCTTTAGTGACATTAACCGGTATTCCTTTTTCAATAGCATATTTTATTTCTTCTTCTCGTGATTTTATGTTCCAAATTCTCCATGGAGCAATTATTTGTATAGTTGGATCAAGCGCTTTTATGGAAACTTCAAATCTTACTTGATCGTTGCCTTTTCCTGTACACCCATGTGCAATAAATTTTGCATCCTCTTTATGAGCTATTTCAACCAATTTCTTTGCTATAAGTGGACGTGCAAAAGAGGTACCTAAAAGATACTTCCCTTCATATACGGCTCCTGCTTTTAAAGTAGGGAAAATATAGTCTTTAACAAATTCCTCTTTAACATTTTCTACATAGGCCTTGCTCGCACCACTTAAAAGTGCTTTTTCCTTAATACTTTCAATTTCTTTACCTTGACCAACATCAATGCAAGCAGCAATAATTTCAAAATTATAGTTTTCTTTTAACCAAGGAATAATAACAGACGTATCTAAACCTCCCGAATATGCCAACACAACTTTTTCTTTTTCCATAAATCACTCACCTCTTCAACTTTTTTATTTTTAAAGTTATAATTATAAAATTTTTTTAATTAGTTGCTTTAGTTACTTTAATAGAATTTTTCTTTCTGTTCTCAAGTATTTTGAGGTATTCATTTAATGATAGGATACTACTATCTTCTATATTTAAATTTTTTGATGCTTCAAGAGCAAATTTTGAAGTTTCTAAAGAAGTAAATAAAGTAACACCATATTTAACACACGTACTTCTCAATTTGAATCCATAGTTTTTGATTTCTTTACCTTTAGTAGGAATATTTATAACAACATCAAAGAACTTTTCTTTTATCAAGTCTATAGCTTTTTCAAAATTCAAAGGTTCAATTTCTATACCGAGCATTTTAAAATACTCAACCGTACCTATCGTTCCATACAATTCATATCCATTGGTTTCATAATATTTTATTACCGAATATGATTCTTTAAAACTTTCTTTTGATAAAGAAATCAGTATCTTTCCTTTTGTTGGAAGATTTAATCCAGCACTTTTCAATGCTTTGTAAGCAGCATTATAATAGTTTAAATCAATACCAATAGTTTCACCTGTTGATTTCATTTCAGCCTCCAAAGCTACTTCTACATTAGATAACTTTTCCAAAGAAAAGATCGGTGCTTTGACTACAGTATAAGTGATATCTTCTAAAATAACTTCATTATAGCCCATTTCATCTAAGGTTTTATTCAAAGCTATATCAACAGCTATTTTAACCAAAGGAATTCTTGTAACTTTACTTATTATAGGAACGGTTCTTGAAGCTCTGGGATTAACTTCTAAAACATAAACTTCTCCATCTTTAACAATAAATTGGATATTTATAAGACCTTTGACATGCAAAGCTTTTGAAATCTTTGTTGAATATTCAACTATTTTGTCTTTTTCTTCTTTTGTCAAGTTTCTTGCAGGAAATATGGCGAAACTATCTCCAGAATGAATACCAGCCTTTTCTACATGTTCCATAATTCCTGGAATTAGTATATTTTCACCATCAGAAACAGCATCTATTTCTACTTCTTTCCCATCTATGTATTGATCTATCAAAATAGGTCTATTTGAAGATAGCTTTAAAGCCTGATTTACATAGCTAAATAGTTCTTCAAAATTTCTTACTTTTTCAATAGACTGCCCCCCAATAACATAAGAAGGTCTTACTAAAAGTGGAAATCCTATGTCTTTAGCTATTTCGATAGCTTCTTCATAAGAAGTAGCATAGCCACACTGAGGCTGCTTGATTCCCAATTGTTTTAATAACATAGAAAATTTTTTTCTATCTTCACTTAAATCTATATTTTCATATTGAGTTCCTAAAATTTTTATTCCGTTTTTCTCAAGAGCTTCAGTTAAGTTAAGAGCTGTTTGACCACCAAACATAACCATAACCCCTATAGGATTTTCTTTTTCGAGAATGTTTAAAACGTCTTCTAAAGTTAAAGGTTCAAAGTAAAGTCTATCTCCCGTATCAAAGTCAGTACTCACAGTTTCCGGATTATTGTTGATAATGATTGATTTTATTCCACTTTCTTTCAACGCCCATAAAGCTTTAACTGTACAATAATCGAATTCTACTCCTTGTCCAATTCGTATGGGTCCAGATCCTATTACTACAACTTTTTTCATATTATGAACATTTACTTCGTCATCTTTATCATAATAGGTAGAATACAAATATTCCGCAGAAGTCTTGGGATGTTGTGGGTGAGTATTAACAAACTTATAAGATGGAAATATTTTGTATGTTTTTCGAAGAGACAATACTTCTTGTTCATTTAAACCTTTCAATTCTGCAATTTCTTTGTCGGTAAAACCCATTTTTTTTGCTTTAATCAATACATCTTCATCTAAGATAGAGCCTTTTATCTTTTTTTCCATTTCAACTATCGATTTTATCTTTTTTAAAAACCATGGATCAATAAAAGTCCATTCATAAATTTTTTCTATGCTCATTTCTCTTCTTAAAGCTTCAGCTATATAAAACAATCTTTTATCTGTTGGCTTTTTCAGATTTTCAATTAATTTATTATCATCTTCTTGATGAACTTTCTCGTCTCTTAATCCGTATTTTTTGATTTCTAAAGATCTTACCGCTTTTAGTAAAGATTCTTCAAAGCTCGAAGCTATTGCCATTACTTCTCCAGTAGATTTCATTTGTGTCCCTATTTCTTTATCCGCATTTATGAATTTATCAAACGGCCATCTTGGTATTTTAGTTACTGTATAATTAAGTGAAGGTTCATAAAACGCTGTTGTTTCTTCGTTTACTGGATTTTTTATTTCATTTAAATTGTATCCTAAAGCAATTTTCGAGACAATTCTTGCTATCGGATACCCGCTTGCTTTAGAAGCAAGTGCGCTTGATCTGCTAAGTCTTGGATTTACCTCAATCACATAGTATTCACCGCTATAAGGATGTAAGGCAAATTGTATATTACTGCCTCCTTCAATTTTTAAGGCTTTTACAATTTTAATAGCAGAATTTTTTAACAGTTGGATTTCCGACTTTTTCAATGTTTGACAAGGTGCAACTACAATACTATCACCAGTATGAATACCTACAGGATCGATATTTTCCATATCACACACAATTATACAGTTATCCGATTTATCTCTTATAACCTCAAATTCAATTTCTTTCCAACCATATAAAGATTTTTCTATCAGTACTTCTTTTGTCATACTTTTACTTAACCCTGATTCCACAAAATCAACCAATTCTTTTTCGTTATACGCAAAGCCTCCACCAGTACCTCCTAAAGTAAAAGCCGGACGAATAATTAAAGGGAATCCTACATTGTTTACAAAATTCAAAGCTTCTTTCACGTTATTTACTGTAATACTTTCAGCTACAGGTTCTTTTATTTCCAACATCTTCTTTTTAAATAATTCTCTACTTTCTGCTGTCTTTATAGACTCTACAGAAGTTCCTAACACTTTAACGTTGTATCTATCAAGAATTCCGCTTTCTTTAAGCTTTATAGTAAGATTTAGTCCTGTTTGTCCTCCCAATGTCCCAAGAATTCCATCAGGTCTTTCTTTCGAAATGATTTTTTCAATAACATCTAATTCTGGATTCTCTACATATACTTTATCAGCTATTTCAATATCAGTCATAATTGTAGCGGGATTATTGTTTACAAGAATAACTTTACATCCTTCTTCTTTCAATGATTTACATGCTTGTGTACCTGAGTAATCAAATTCTGCAGCTTGACCTATGGTGATAGGTCCCGAACCAATTACTAACACCCTTTTTATATCATTATTTTTTGGCATTTTTCCCCTCCTGTTTTCATAAACCTTCCGGAAAATTTTTCTTTTTAAAAATTTTTAAAGACATCTTCTAATATTTCCAAAGCTTGGTCAATTTCTGATTTTGTAACTATTAATGGTGGAACAAATCTTAAAACATTGTGGTTTACTATATTTATTAACAATCCTTTTTTCATTGCTTGTTTGACTATTTCTCCACCTTCTTGCATATTTAATTTACATCCGATCATCAAACCTTTCCCTCTAACTTCTTCCATAATAGAATATTTTTCTTTAATATAAAAAAGATGTTTCTTAAGATAATCCCCCTTATCTTTTATTTGATCTAAAAAAGATTTATCACTAATTATTTTCATAACTTTTATTCCTATGGCACATGCAAGAGGATTTCCTCCAAAAGTAGATGCGTGATCTCCAGGTACAAAAACATCTGCTTTTTCATCAACAATCATTGCACCAATTGGAAAACCACTTCCTAAACCTTTAGCTAATGTCATTACATTTGGAACTATACCAAAATGTTCATAAGCAAAAAGTTTTCCTGTTCTTCCAATTCCCGTTTGAACCTCATCAAAAATCAATAATATGTCCTTTTCGTCGCATAACTTTCTAACTTCTTGTAAATAATTTTTATCTCCTTCATTTATTCCACCTTCACCTTGTATTGGCTCTAACATGACCGCACAAGTTTCATCATCAATGGCAGATTCTAAATCATCAATATCGTTATATTTAACATACTTAAACCCTGGTACTAAAGGTTCAAACCCCTTTTGATATTTAAACTGGCCTGTAGCAGTTAAAGCCCCGTAAGTTCTTCCATGAAAAGAATTTGTTGCTGCTATTATTTTGTACTTTTTCCCACCATATTTTAAAGTTCCGTATTTTCTTGCCAATTTTATCGCTGCTTCATTTGCTTCAGCACCGCTATTAGCAAAAAATACTTTTTCTCCAAAAGAATTTTCACAGATAATATTTGCCAGTTCTATCTGATTTTCATTCCAATATAAATTCGAACAATGTATAAGTTTTTCTGATTGTTCTTTTATCGCATTTACTACTTCAGGGTGAGAATGCCCTAAGGAATTAACAGCAATTCCTGCTACAAAATCGAGATATTCATTACCTTCACTATCCCAAACTTTACACCCATTACCTTTTACCAACTTGATAGGATATCTTGAATATGTATTCATTACGTGATTTTTATCTTCTTTATAAGTTATCATCATCATAACACTCCTTTGCAATCATAGTTCCTATACCTTTATCAGTAAAAATCTCCAAAAGCAACGCATGCGATATTCTTCCATCAATTATATGAGCTCTTTTAACTCCGTTTTCTATTGACTTGATACAGCATTTTAACTTTGGGATCATACCTTTGCTTACATATCCTGAATTTAAAAATTCTTTGGCTTGTTCATAGCTCATTCTTGGAATAACGCTATTTTTATCGTGTGTATCTTTTAAAACACCTTCTACATCAGTTAAAAGTATGAATTTTTCAGCTTTTAACGCTGAAGCTATTCCACCAGCAGCAACATCTGCATTTACATTGTATGTTTTTCCGTCTATTCCTATAGCACATGGAGCAATTACAGGAATATAACCTTTTTCAATTAATGTCAAAACTATTTCTTTATTTATTTCAACAATATCTCCAACATAACCTAAGTCACCATAAGTTTCGTCTTTTTTTGCCAATATTAAATTTGCATCTTTTCCACTTATTCCTACGGCTTTACCTCCTAAAGCATTTATAGTAGAAATTATTTCTTTGTTTATTTTTCCTACAAGCACCATTTCCACTATTTCCATAACTTTTTCATCTGTAACTCTCAATCCATTTACAAATTTTGTTTCGATGTTTAATTGTTTCAACATATTATTTATTTCAGGACCTCCACCATGCACAATTACAGGATTTAACCCAACATACTTCATTAAAACAATATCTTGCATAACCATTCTTTTACTTTCTTCATCTGTCATAGCATTACCACCGTACTTGATTACAGCAATCTTGCCAGAAAACTTTTTAATATATGGCAATGCTTCAACTAAAACTTCTGCTTTTTCGATTTCATTTAGATACTTTTCTTCTTTTATCATGATCTGTATCCTCCGTTTATTTTTATGTAATCATAGCTCATATCACAACCCCAACTTACTGCTTTTTCTTTCCCTTCCCTTAAATTAATCAATATCTTTATTTCCTTTTCTTTCAATATTTCTTTTGCTTTTTCTTCACTAAAATTAATGAAATGTCCATTTTGGCAAACATTTATTTTTCCAACTTTATTTTCAAGATAAATATATACATTGCCTGGGTCAAAATTTGCACCCGAATAACCTGCTGCTGCAATTATTCTTCCCCAATTAGCATCTTCTCCAAAAAAAGCTGTTTTAACTAAATTTGATTTAATAACAGTCCTAGATATCAATTTGGCATCTTCTACAGTTTTAGCTCCTGTAACTTCTACTTCCAAAAACTTAGTTGCTCCTTCACCATCTTTTACGATCATTTTGGCCAAAGCTGTATTAACTTCATTTAAAGCCTCACAAAAAATATAAAATTCTTCTGTATCTTCAAAAATTTCTTTATTTGCTGCCTTTTTGTTAGCTAAAATTACTACAGTATCGTTAGTGCTTGTATCTCCATCTACACTTATCATATTGTAGGAATCGTTAACTGAATTTTTTAAAGCTTTATTTAAAGCCGACTTTTCAATATTAGCGTCTGTTAATATAAAAGATAACATAGTTGCCATATTAGGATGTATCATTCCAGAACCCTTTGCTATACCAACAATCGTAATCTTCTTTCCATGAATTAAAACTTCCTTAGAATAAACTTTTGGAAAAGTATCCGTTGTCATAATTGCATTTGCAAAATTCAATAAATCATCGTTTTTTTCTGATCCTGTAGATAAAATTTGTGAAATTTTGGTAATACCTGAAACAATTTTTTCCATATCTAAAGGCATACCGATTACACCTGTTGAACATACAAACACATCTTCAGGTAATATGTCTAAAGCCAAAGCTGTCTTAGAAGCCATTTCTAAAGAGTCAGAATATCCCTTTTCGCCTGTACATGCATTGGCATTTCCACTATTAACAATTATTGCTTGAATTTCGTTGTTTTCAATATTTTTCATGCTTAAAAGAACTGGGGCAGCTTTAACCTTATTAGTTGTAAAAACCGCAGCTGCATTAGCCTTTTCTACTGAATAAATAACTCCAAGGTCTTTTTTTGATTTTTTTATTCCACAATGAATCCCTGCCATTTTGTAACCTATCGGTAAGTTTATTGTTTTTTGAGATATTAATTCAAACATAGTTCTCCTCCTATTAAGATTTTTTATACTTACTTTAGAAATTTATTAAACTTATATTCTATGCTATCTGTAGCTAAGAAAAAGAGAATGGAGCTCCGCCACGAACCTGTTTTAAATCTAAAAACTCATTTTTCAGAAAATCTCTCTTTCTAAAGTTACTAAGTTCATAAGTAATAAAAAAACGGCTACATCTAATTTAGATGTAGCCGTGTGATTTTAAATCGATAGGAATTTCTTTAATTCCTATCTCATAAGCACCAACGTACCGGTGCTTATGAACCACCGGCTACATTGGCGCCTCCTATTATTATTTTCATTAGAAATAACATTAGTATTTATAAAAAAACAATTATCCTTCAAATTCATATACTTAAAAAACTCCCTTTTCAATAATTTTTTAAATTGTATCAGAAAAAATTAATTTTGTCAATTTTAATTAAATAACTAATATAAAAATAGTTAAATAAAGGATTTTCCAAGG
The DNA here is from genome assembly GCF_002895485.1 of Petrotoga sp. 9PWA.NaAc.5.4. Taxonomy (NCBI): domain Bacteria; kingdom Thermotogati; phylum Thermotogota; class Thermotogae; order Petrotogales; family Petrotogaceae; genus Petrotoga; species Petrotoga sp. 9PWA.NaAc.5.4. The sequence continues at coordinate 26,546 of NZ_AZRK01000042.1, read as the reverse complement.
ATTTTTTATTAAAAATCAAGGCAAAATAATGTTATAATTATGTTTCATAAAAGTTAATATTAAGTAAATCATAAAAACGACTAAAATTATCTAATTTATTAATAAGCGATTAAATGCTTTATATAAAACCTTTTCGCTATTTTATATAAAATTTTGAAAAAAAGAAGATTTTGATGTATAATCACTAATAATTTAAGATAATCTTAAATAGTTACCAATAATTAGCTAAAATGAAACTTTTTTCAATTCGTATACATCTATGAAAAAAATTTCGTAATAGTTGGATTAAAAGTTATTAATTTTAAAGGAGTTGCATGCTTTTATGTTGCTGAATCATCTAAACTGTGCTTTTTTAGGCCCCAAAGGGACTTTTAGCGAAATCGCAGCAATATCATATTTTGGTAATGATAATAATTTTTATCCTCAAAAAACTATAACAGAAGTTTTTGAAGTAGTTGAAAACAATAAAAATTTTTATGGTATTGTACCCATAGAGAATTCTATTGAAGGTTCGGTAAGCACAGTTATGGATTTATTATTTGAAATTTCCGATGTAGTTATCGTTGGTGAATGTATCGTCCCAATAAGGCATTTTTTATTATCGAATGAAACTTTATCTTTAGAAAAAGTTAAAGTGCTCTACTCTCATCAACAAGCTATAAATCAATGTAATAAGTTTATAAAAAAGAACTTAAAAAGCGTCGAAATAATATTTACAGCAAGTACTACAAATGCTTGTGAAATAATCTCAAATATTCCAAATTCTGCCGCAATTGCTTCTAAAAGAGCTATCCAATTGTACAATTTAAAGGTTTTAGCTTCAGACATTCAGGATTCTAATAACAATTATACAAGGTTTTTAGTTATAAAAAATAAAAATAATGAAGTGACTTTTGTAAAAGATTTAGAAAATGAAGTAAACAGGTATAAAACATCTATAATATGTGCTCCCAAATATAACAAAGCCGGAGTCTTATGCGATATATTAGAAATTTTTAAAAGAGAAAACATTAATTTAACCAGGATAGAATCTAGGCCAACCAAAAAGCAGTTAGGTGAATATCTCTTTTATATTGATTTAGAAGGATACATTCATAATCCAAAAATAGAATGTGCTTTGAAAGACATTAAAAATATATGTTCTTTTTTTAAATTTCTTGGAAGTTATCCATTAAAAAGGGAAATGAATTCTACCGAGGAAGTTATAAAAAATTAAATTTTTTAAATTTTTAAGGGAGGGGTTTTTATGGAAATTGAAGAAAGAGTTAATGTTAATGATTATGTTTTTAAGGTTTTGGAGACCGTTAAACTAAGAAATCCGGGGGAAAAAGAGTTTCACCAAGCAGTTGAAGAAGTTTTAACATCTATTACACCCTTACTTGAAGAACGAAAAGAATACTTGGAAGCAGGAATTCTTGAAAGAATTGTTGAACCTGAAAGGGTCGTATATTTTCGAGTGCCTTGGATAGATGACAAAGGAAGAACAAGAGTTAACAGAGGATTTAGAGTTCAGTTCAACAGTGCTTTAGGGCCTTATAAAGGGGGATTAAGATTTCATCCAACAGTAAACACTAGCATCGTAAAATTTTTAGGATTTGAGCAAATATTTAAAAATGCTTTAACAGGTTTGCCAATGGGCGGAGGAAAAGGAGGCTCAGATTTTAATCCTAAGGGAAAGTCAGATATGGAAATAATGAAATTTTGTCAAAGCTTCATGACAGAATTAAGTAGATATATTGGCGACGATATAGATGTACCAGCGGGAGATATTGGAGTAGGAGATAGGGAAATAGGATACTTATTTGGACAATTTAAAAGATTAAAAGGAGCTTATGAAGTCGGCGCTTTGACAGGCAAAAACATCCGTATAGGAGGAAGTTTAGTCAGGAAAGAAGCAACTGGTTATGGATTAATTTATTTTGTATCCCGCATGTTAGAAGACAATGGTTTGACTTTGGAAAATAAAAAAGTTATAGTCTCAGGTTCAGGGAATGTCGCTATATATGCTATAGAAAAAGCTCAACAATTAGGCGCTAAAGTTCTTGCTTGCAGTGATTCTTCCGGATTTGTATATGATTACGATGGAATAGATGTGGAAATTCTTAAAGCTATAAAAGAAAAACAAAGAAAAAGTTTAACAGAATATATAAAATTTAGACCAAACGCAGAATATAATGAAAATAGTAAAAATATTTGGAAAATACCTTGTGACATAGCTTTACCATGTGCCACTCAAAATGAAATAGATGAAGAAATTGCTAAAATTCTAATAAAAAATGGGGTAAAAGCTGTTGGAGAAGGTGCAAACATGCCGACAACAAAAGAAGGAATAGACCTATTTATTAAAAACAAAGTTCTGTTTGCTCCAGCAAAAGCAAGCAATGCGGGTGGAGTTGCTGTATCTGGTTTAGAAATGATCCAAAACGCAGGTAAAACGTATTGGAGTTACGAAGAAGTAGACCAACGATTAAAGAAAATTATGTACGAAATATATAAAATTGCATCTGAAACCGCAGAAGCATTTAATGAACCTGGTAATTTATTAAAAGGAGCAAATATAGCTTCTTTTGAGAAAGTAGCGAATGCTATGTTAATTCAAGGAATAGTTTGAAGGAGGGTTTTAATGAACAGTGACGAAGTAAAAAAAGGAATAGATAAGGCTCCTCACAGATCTTTATTTTACGCTTTGGGTTTAACAAAAGATGAAATCGAAAAACCTATAATTGGAATTGCTAACTCTGCAAGTGATATAATTCCCGGTCATAAGCATTTAAATGAAATCTGTAACCATGTGAAAAACGGAGTATACGCTGCAGGAGGAACTCCTTTAGCTTTTTCAACTATTGGAATTTGTGACGGTATTTCTATGGGGCATAACGGTATGAACTATTCTTTACCAAGTAGAGACTTAATTGCTGATTCTATAGAATCCGTTGTTAAAGCTTACAAATTTGATGGTTTAGTTATTATTCCAAATTGCGATAAAATAGTTCCAGGTATGATAATGGGAGCTTTGAGAGTTAATATACCAACCATTGTAATTAGTGGTGGACCAATGCTTGCTGGAAGATACAACGGTAAAAAAATAGACCTTCATGATATGTTTGAAGCAGTAGGAGCTGCAAGCTCTGGAAAGATGACTCAAGAAGAATTAAATAACATGGAGATGATGGCTTGCCCAGGCTATGGGTCTTGTGCTGGAATGTTTACTGCTAATTCAATGAACTGTTTAACAGAAGCTTTGGGACTTTCACTGCCGGGAAATGGTACTATTCCGGCAGTTTTTTCTAACAGAATGCGCTTAGCTACAGAAAGCGGCAAAAAAATTGTAGAGTTAGTAAAAAAAGGTATTAAACCTTTGGATATAGTAAATGAAAAATCTATAGAAAATGCTTTAACATTGGATATGGCTTTAGGCTGTTCTACAAACACCGCTTTACATTTACCTGCTATAGCACATGAGGCTCACATAGATTTTGACATGGAGTTAATAAATAAAATAAGTTCAAAAACTCCACATATATGTAGTTTATCTCCTGCGGGAATACATCATATTGAGGATTTATATTATGCAGGCGGAATACCCGCCGTATTGAAAGAACTTTCAAAAAGAAATTTACTACATTTGGAATGTTTAACAGTATCCGGTAAACCGCTAAGAGAGGTTGTCGATTTAGTTAAGTTTATAGACTATGAAGTTATCAGACCAATAGACAAACCTTATCATAACGATGGCGGATTAGCAGTATTAAGAGGAAATATTGCCCCTAACGGAGCCGTTGTCAAACAAGTTGCGGTAGCAAATGAAATGATGGTTCATAAAGGACCAGCAAAAGTTTTTATTAAAGAAGAAGAGGCTCTAAAAGCTATATACCAAGGAAAAATAAAAGAAGGAGACGTTGTTGTAATATTATACGAAGGTCCAAAAGGCGGACCAGGAATGCGAGAAATGCTTGCAGCCACTTCTGCATTAGCAGGAATGGGTTTAGATAAAAAAGTTGCTTTAATAACTGACGGAAGATTTTCAGGTGCGACTCGAGGAGCATCTATCGGTCATGTTTCTCCCGAAGCTGCTTTGGGAGGACCTATTGGAGTAATTAAAAATGGAGATATTATCTCAATTAACATTCCTCAAAAAACCTTAAACTTGGAAGTTTCTCAAGAAGAATTAAATAATCGTCTAAGGAGTTTTAAACCTATAAATAATAATTATGAAGGATATTTAAAACGTTATAGTTATCATGTTCAAACTGCAGATAAAGGAGCTTACTTAGAATAATATAAAATTGAAAAATTTTGTGAGGTGGTTTGATGCCTATTTATTCCGGAGCAAAGATTTTGGTTGAATCTTTACTCAGAGAAAATGTCGATGTTGTTTTTGGTTATCCCGGAGGAAAGGTTATTCCTTTGTATGATGCATTATTTGATGCACCTATTCGTCATGTGTTAGTTCGTCATGAACAAGGTGCTGCACATGCTGCAGATGGTTATGCAAGAAGCACTGGAAAAGTGGGAGTGTGCATTGCTACCTCTGGTCCCGGAGCAACCAACTTAGTAACAGGACTTGCAACAGCTTATATGGATTCAATCCCAATAGTAGCTTTTACTGGTCAAGCTCCTACAAGTCTTTTAGGTACGGATTCTTTTCAAGAAGTTGATATTAGAGGTATAACAATACCTATTACCAAACATAACTATATGGTTACCAATGTTAAAGACTTGGCACGAGTTATCAAAGAAGCTTTTTACATAGCAAAAAGCGGAAGACCTGGGCCTGTACTTATAGATTTACCTGTAGATGTACTTAAATCAAATGCAGATTTCATATACCCTGAGAAAATAGATCTACCTGGTTATCAGCCTACTTATGAAGGAAATTATTTACAGATAAAATTAGCAGCTGAAGAAATAAATAATTCTCTCAAACCTGTTATTTTTGCTGGTGGAGGAGTTATTAATTCCGATGCTTCAGAAGAATTAACAACTTTAGCAAAGAAAGCTAAAATCCCTGTGACAACATCTTTAATGGGTCTTGGTTCTTTCCCTGAGAATGACGAACTATCTTTGGGAATGCTTGGTATGCATGGTACAAAATATGCAAATTATGCCATTTCTGAAGCAGATTTAATAATTGGTATAGGCGTTCGTTTTGATGATAGAGTAACAGGAAAAATAGAAACTTTTGCTCCAAATGCTAAAATTATACATATAGATATTGACCCTGCAGAAATAAATAAAAATGTAAAAGTTAATGTTCCTATAGTAGGAAATGCAAAAAATGTATTAAAAAAATTAATTCCATTAGTTAAACAAATTGAAAGAAATGAATGGTTAGAAACGATAAGAGATTGGAAGAAAAAATACCCATTATACTATGAAAAAGATACGTCTAATATAAAACCGCAATATCTTATTGAAAAAATTAAAGAACTAACTAATGAAAATACCATAATTGTAACGGAAGTTGGACAACATCAAATGTGGGCAGCACAATACTTTAAATATACCAAACCAAGAACTTTTATAACTTCTGGTGGACTTGGAACTATGGGATTTGGTTTACCCGCAAGTGTGGGAGTACAAATAGGTAATCCAGATAAGTTAGTCGTAACTATTTCTGGTGATGGAAGTTTTCAAATGAATCTTCAAGAATTAGCTACTATTAAAAATAATAATCTCCCTATAAAAATAATTATTTTAAATAACGGCACTCTGGGAATGGTAAGGCAGTGGCAAGAATTATTTTTTAACGAAAGATATTCTTCTACAATACTAACAAATCCAGACTTTGTAAAACTTGCTGAAGCATACGGTATTGTATCTATGAGAGTAAAAGATCCAAAAGATTTAGACATTTCCTTGAAAAAAATTTTTGAGTATTCTGGGCCAGTATTATTAGATGTTATCATTCCTCAAGATGAAAACGTATTTCCAATGGTTCCAGAGGGTGGATCTTTGAAAAAAATGCTCGATCTTAAAACGCTAATAAAACAAGTAGAGTATTGAGGAGGTAACTATGAGACATATTTTATCAGTAACGGTATCTAATCAGCCTGCAGTTTTAGCAAGAATATCTGGATTATTTAGTAGAAGAAACTTCAATATTCTCAGTTTAAATGTTGGAGAAACAGATAAACCTGAATTTTCAAGAATGACCATTGTAGTTGAAGGTAATGACGATACTATTGAACAGGTAAAAAAACAGTTATACAAACTAATTGATGTAATAAAAATCACCGATCTGAATCAAACAAATATGGTAGAAAGAGATATGGCTTTGATAAAAGTAAATTGCAATAAAAATCAAAGAAGCCAAGTAATTCAAGTTGTAGACGTCTTTAGAGGTAAAATTGTAGATTTTTCTATAGAAACTGTTACAGTAGAGGTTACTGGAGATGAAAACAAAATAACTGCTTTTATAGAAATATTAAAAGATTTTGGAATAAAAGAAATTGTAAGAACAGGAATAATTGCTCTTGATAGAGAATTAAGCGTCTCTTAATAATAAAAATAGTGACTCTAAAAATGAAGCGTTTCAGAAAGTAAGCATTTTGAATTTTAAAACGGGTCCAGGGCGGAGCCCTCTTTCTGCTTCCTTGGTTGCAAGTACCAAAAGAGTTAAAAAAATCATATATTGTAAGGATTAGATAGACACTTTAGAAACAGAGATTTTATAAAAACGAGGTTTTGAATTTTAAAATGGGTCCAGGGCGGAGCCCTCTACCCCTTTTCTTTGCTACATGTACCAAAAGAATTAAAAAATTCATATATTGTAAGGATTAGATAGACACTTTTAGAAACAGAGATTTTATAAAAACGAGGTTTTGAATTTTAAAATGGGTCCAGGACGGAGCCCTCTACCCCTTTTCTTTGCTACATGTACCAAAAGAATTAAAAAATTCATATATTGTAAGGATTAGATAGACACTTTTAGAAACAGAGATTTTATAAAAACGAGGTTTTGAATTTTAAAATGGGTCCAGGGCGGAGCCCTCTACCCCTTTTCTTTGCTACATGTACCAAAAGAATTAAAAAATTCATATATTGTAAGGATTAGATAGACACTTTAGAAACAGAGATTTTATAAAAACGAGGTTTTGAATTTAAAATGGGTCCAGGGCATAGCCATACCCTTTTTCAGTATAAGGTACCGAGTACCTAAAAATATTATTGACTTTAGAAATAAAGTTCTTGAAAAAAGATTTTGAATTTAAAATGGGCCCAGGGGGGAGATATTTTTTAAAAGAATCAACGCTAAAATATACATATAATAAAGATTTTGGAATTTCTAAAAGGAGTAAAAAATATTACATTAGGAGGTAGTTGGTATGAAAAAAGTATTTTTTGTGATCTTAATGATCACACTATTATTTGGAGCTTTTGGTTTTTCACAAAAGTCAGGTGGTACCTTACAAATCGGAATTGAAACGGAACCTATAGGTTTAGATCCTCATTTAGTAACTGCTTTTTCATCTTTTAGAATTTTAGAAAATATTTATGACGGACTATTAAAATATGATGAAAACATGAATTTAGTACCAAATATCGCAGAAAAATATGAGATCCCTGATCCATATACTATAATATTTACTATAAGAGACAACGTTTATTTTCACAACGGAGATAAACTAACATTAGATGACATTATCTTTTCTTTTGAAAGGATAAGAGACAAAGATGTAGGATCTCCAGCAGCTACTTATTATGTTGAAGTTGAAAGCATAAGTATTGTAGGGCCAAACAAAATTCAATTTAAATTAAAAGTTCCTATGGTTAATTCTTTACTACCTAACTTTGCAAGCGTTAACAGCGCAATTGTTTCAAAAAAATTTGTAACCTCAGGACACAATCTACAATTAGAAACCAACGGCACAGGTCCTTTTTATTTATATCAATATATGACAGGAAACCATATTACCTTAAATAAAAATAATAATTACTTTATTTCTGAACAACCTTATTTAGACAAAATAGTTTTTCGAATAATTCCTGAAGAAATATCGCGAGCCACTGCTTTAAGAAATAAAGATGTTGATTTAATCGAAGTAAAAGAACCCTTAACACTAAGAAGCTTACCAACTAATAATTATAAAACATTTAAAAAACCATCTTTAAGTTATTATTTGTTAGGATATAATACTACAAGAGAACCTTTTACCAATCCATCAATTCGAAGTGCTTTAAGCTTAGCTATAAACAGAGAAGAAATAATTAATATGGTAGCTTTTGGTGAAGGTTCAATAACAGGACCTTTAAATCCAACTTTGAAACCCTGGGCATTACCTCCAAGCAGTTTTGAAGAATATGAATATAATATAGAAAAAGCTAAAAAAATTCTATCTGACAATGGGTATCCTAATGGTTTTGAATTTGATTTAGTAGTCTCAAATAGATATAGTCTTGATAAAATTGCTCAAGTAATACAATCACAATTAGCAAAAATTAATGTTAAAGTTAATATTGATTTGGTAGAATGGGGAATTTTCATAAGCAAATGGAGAAATAGCGACTTTGATGCTTTTGTTTCCCTTAATTCTGGTTCTATAGATCCTGATATCCAATTTTATAGAACTTTTCATTCTGGTGGATCAACTAATGTATTTTTATATTCAAATCCTATAGTAGACAAACTTTTACAGGATGGAAGAACAGAGATAGATGTTTCAAAGAGAATTCAAATATATAATCAATTACAAAAAATTTTAGTTAAAGAATCTCCTATTCTTTTTTTATACTCTCCAAATATAATTTATGCTGGTCAAAACTATGTTGAAGGATTTACACCTTTGGCAAATGAAAGCTTAATTTTCTTGAGAGAAACTTGGTTAAATAAATAAAAATAAAGGGTGATTTGGTGAGTTTTACTTATTTTCTACGTAGATTGTTACTCTCTATTCCTACTATTTTTATCGTTACTATTATTGTTTTTACATTAGTTAGACTTGTTCCTGGTGATGTAGTTGATATTATTATTGGAACACAAAATTATCTATCTGAAGAACAAATACAAAAAATGTATGAGGATTTTGGATTAGATAAACCCTTATTTACTCAATATTTCATTTGGATCAAAAGTGTTCTAAGTGGAAATCTTGGTATTTCATTAAGAAGTGGGGAAGATGTTGCAGACATGATACTGCAGCGTCTTCCCGTTACTTTAGAGTTAGCTTTGTTATCGATAATATTCAGCATAATCTTAGGCATTCCTCTTGGTATAGTTTCAGCTACAAAAAAGAATACTCCTGTAGATAGCACAATAAAAGTATTAGGACTAATTGGTCTATCTTCTCCTGCTTTTTGGATTGGTACAATTTTTATAGTTCTTGTTTCCACTTATTCTAAAAATTTTTCGATTTTTGGATATGTTCCATTTTTACAAAATCCTTTAAAAAACATACAAATTTTTTTACTTCCTTCTTTTACTCTTGGTTTGATGATAGCAGCTCAAATACTAAGAATTACGCGAACAAGCATGATAGAAACTTTGTCACAAGATTACGTTAAAGTTGCCTTGTCAAAAGGTTTGAAAAAAGACGAAGTAATTTTTAAGCATGCGTTTAGAAATGCTTTAATTCCTGTAATTACTTTTACAGGAATACAATTAGGATTTTTATTTGGTGGAAGCATTGTTATAGAAAATATGTTTGCATTACCTGGGATAGGAAGACTATTACTTCAAGCAGTTAACCAAAGAGATTATCCAGTAATACAGGGAATAATCTTATTTATTGTGGTCTTAATTATTGTTTTAAATTTATTAATAGACTTTATATACACGTTAGTTGATCCACGTGTAAATCTGGAATAAAGGGGAAATTAGATGAAAAGATTTTTAAAAAATTTTAGCAAAAACAAACTAAATTTAATAAGCGCATTTATAATATTTTTGTTTATATTTATATCTTTTTTCCCAAAACTGTTCGCCCCATTTCCTCCAAACGAAATGAATTCTAAATATATTTTAAATCCTCCAACTCGCGAACATATTTTTGGTACAGATCAATTTGGTAGAGACATTTTTTCAAGATGTATTTACGGAATTCAAAATAGCTTGCTAATAGCTTTAAACTCAATAATTATAGCTTCAATAATAGGTACTTTTTTAGGAATCTTAGCTGGTTATTATGGAGGTATAATAGATCAAATAATTTCAAGAATAATAGATGCTTTTTTCGCATTTCCTTCGTTAGTATTAGCTTTGTTTATTGTAGCATTATTTGGAACTAATATGATTAATTTAATTATCGCAATAGGTATAATATATATTCCAATCTTCGCTAGAACAATAAGAAGCTCAACCATTTCTATTAAAGAATCAAATTATGTAAAAGCCTCAAGAGCTTTAGGAAAAAGTGATTTAGGAATAATGATTTCTGTTATTTTTCCCAATATACTATCAATATTTATAGTTAGTTTCACCATGAACTTTTCCACAGCCATATTGACGGAGGCATCTTTAGGATTCCTTGGTTTAGGAGTTCCACCACCTGAAGCAACCTTAGGAAATCTTGTAGGTCAAGGTACTAATTTCATTATGGTAGCTCCTTGGGTAACATTATTTCCAGGTTTGGTGATTGCAGTTATCGTATTAAGTGTAAATATCCTTGGAGATGGGTTAAGAGACGTCTTGGATCCTAAATTAAATCGCTAATTTTAAAAGGGTCCAGGGCGAAGTCCTCTCCTTTTCTTCTCAGTATAAAGTACCGACTACCTCAAAAAATATTATTGACTTTAGAAATAAAGCTTTTGAATTTTAAAAGGGTCCAGGGCGAAGCCCCATCCCTTTTTCAGTGTAAAGTACCGAGTACCTTAAAAAATATCATTGACTTTAGAAATAAAGATTTTGAAAAAAGTTTTTGAATTTAAAACGGGTCCAGGGCGAAGCCCCCCTCCCTTTTTCAATATAAAGTACCGAGTACCTTAAAAGAAAAAAGCCTTTGATTAAAATTTTTACACTTGGAGGATAAAAACATGAATTTAAACAGAGTTTTGATTGTTGATCCAATAAAAGGTGAATTTACCGGTGATATTGAAATAAAAGATAAAAAAATTTCACGAGTTATAGTTAAAGATTATCATAAATATGATTACATCGTTATGCCAGGCTTTGTAGATACCCATACTCATGCCCAAAAGAAAATAGACACAATGAGCGCATCTACAGAAGATTTTAAAAATTGGGCTAAAAATAATTTCTCATATGGGGTAACATCTTTTTTCCCTACCACTGTTTCTGCATCAAAAGAAGAAATTTTAAGCGTGTTAAAAAATACTAAAAATGTAGGTTTATCAATAGAAGGAGTTCATTTAGAAGGGCCTTTTCTCAATTTAGAAAAGAAAGGAGCTCAAAACCCTGACTTTATTAGGAATCCATCGCTTGAAGAGTTAGAAGAGATCATTGAAGAACAAGTGAAATTAATTACCATGGCTCCAGAAGCTGAAGGCTTTTTCGAAGTAATTAATTATTTAAAAGAAAAGAATGTAAAAATTTCTTTAGGACACTCAATTGCTACATACAATATTTTCAAAAGAGCTTTTCAAGAAGGAATAAATAGAATTACCCATTTTCCAAATGCTATAACTCCTTTACACCATAGAGAAATAGGTGGCACAGGAGCAGGTTTTCTTTTAAATTTCAAAATAGAAATTATATGTGATGGCATTCATTTATCTCCTGAATTTGTAAATTTAGTTTATAAAACAAAGGGAGCTAACAACATAATTTTAGTTACTGATTCAATGGAAGCTGCTGGTTTGGAAGATGGAAACTATAATTTAGGAGGACTCGATGTAACAGTAAAAAACAAAGAAGCAAGACTTAAAGACGGAACTATAGCTGGAAGTACTTTACTATTCAACGAAGGAGTTAAAAATTTTAAAAAATTTACAAATTGCTCATTTCAAGAATTATCTAAAGTATCATCTTATAATGCCTTAATAGACCTTGGAATAACTAATAAAGGCAGAATAGAAACAGGATATTTTGCAAATCTCGTCGTTTTAAATAAAGACTTAGATACAATACAAACAATTTTTGAAGGAGTTATTACTATGTAAAGGCTTAAAAGCACTCTCAATTACGTATTCTCATAAAATAAAAGTATTCGAACTATTTCAACATAACAGAAATTTTAAACATTTTTAGACTTCATCTAAAACTTGTATTTTGCTTTAAAATAATGTATTCAATTATATAAAAACACTACTAAGATCCTCAATTTTATTAAATTAGTTTTCAACTATAAACCCAAAATACTTTAAAATCCCTCTCAATGCGCTTTTAGAATCATTCTCAAAATTTTCTTTCCAAATTTTCTCTTCTGGAAAAAACATTTTTTTAAATAATTTATCAATTCTTGACTGAATCCTACTATTTTTCGTTCCATAATAAAATGCTTGGTTCTCAAGAATTAGAGTTTTTAAACTTTTCAATTGACCTATTAACCCTTCACCTAAGGTACCATATTCGAAACATGTTGAATAAAAGTTCGAAACATTTTGATATTTTTTATATATATAATCGATCATATCTCCACTTATATCATAGAATGAATCTTTGCTTACTTTTGTAATTGGAGAATATTCAAAATCTTTTTCTAATTTCTCCTTTTTATCATTATAAAAAGATGAATTAACAATTATCATTTTATTTTTTGGCCCTGCCCCCGTGTGAATATCAAAATGTAAGACAAACCCATAACTATTATATATTTTTTCGTAAACTTCTTTTAAGTACTTCGTCTCTTTTTGCTCGAGTCTACCACCATAATAAACACTATTTTCATCAATATATTGTCCTTTTGTTAAAGCTTCAGTTATTCCTTTTATTCCCAAAGAAGTTAAATAAGGCAATAATTGAAAAAAACTGAATACCAAATTCAGATCAGAAGTTTTAACAAGTCTTTGTTTCTTGAAATACTTTCTCATTTTTAAATAAGATTCATTTTCCAAATCATTATTTTGAAATAAAAAATTTCTATTCAAATCGACGTTATTTTCATTAACTCTTCTTTTATTTTTCATCCCCCAAGGATTTATTGAATGTATCAAAAATAAAGAAACTTTATCATGTTTTATCAAAGACAAAAATTCCTTTACAAAAATTTGCAAAAACACATTTCCAGCATATCCTTCTATTCCATGTAAACCAGTCGTTATCAACAATATCTTGTCATTGGTTTGATTTTCACATCGAAAACTATCTATATAACAATCCTCTTCAACCAGAAAGCACTCTTTAGAAACTAAAGAGTAGTATTTTGATAAATCATCCTTAAAACTCATAAATTCTTTTCTACAATTATTATAATCAAAATGATAATTATACAAGATTTTCCCTTCCATCAAATTGGTCCATAACCTATTTTTACTGCAATAAACAAATAGAATAATGAAATTAAAAACATTACTAATTGGATTTTCCATACAAATTTAAACCATTTTAAATAACTAACTCCCGCAATACCTAAAGCAATCAATAAAACCGCATTAGTAGGGTATAATAAATTACTAAAACCATCCCCAAAGACAAAAGCTTGAACCGCTGTTTGCCGAGTTATTCCTACCAAATCTGCCAAAGGTGCAATAATTGGCATTGTCAAAAAAGCTTTAGCCGAAGCTGATCCTATAAACAAATTCATAATAAAAAAGAACAAATATAAAGAAAATATCGCCCCAACAGGATCAAAATTAGAGATGATAGACGATACATTGTATAATATTGTATCTAAGATCTTCCCATTTGTTATAATCAATTTAACAGACATTGCCATTAGTATTAAAACAACACCTGGTAGTATTGGAATAATTCCTTTAAAAAAGTCTTTGATTACTTTCATAATGTTTTTCTCTATAACATAACCAGATATTAATCCAGCTAATAAAAATAATACCCCAGCTATAGGAAGCATCATACTACTCATAAATCCAGTAAATCCAGAAATCAGAATTAACAAAAAAAGTATAGAAATAATTAAAATCAAAACTTTAGAAGCCTTTGATACATCTTTGTTATAATCTAAAATATCATCTTTCTGAGGTACTACTTTATGTTCATGTTTTTTAGTATATTGAATCATAAAAAGGAGTAATAGAATATACGTAGTAAGGAAAATAATTATTCTTAACCCAATTCCTGAAAACAAAGGAACTTCTGCAATACTCTGAGCTATTCCCAAGCTAAAAGGATTTGCTATTGCAGCCGAAAAACCAAACCCTGTTGCTAAAAGACTCATTCCCAAACCTGTTAAATCATCCCAACCTAAAAAATATGAGAACATAATAACTATTGGAACCAAAGGAATAATCTCTTCAAAAATCCCCATTAGTGCACCTAAAAGCATAAAAATCAAAATAATTAAAGATAACAAAATCGTTTTTTGATTGTGATATTTTGCTACAATTTTTTTAATAATATACTCTATTACATGATTTCTGTTTAAAACATATATTGAACCAGAAACCACTAATATAAAAACAATTATCGTAATAACAAGAGCGGCATCAGAACTCCATAACACTTCAATAGGAGCGCTAAACCATCTCCAAATTGGATAATCAGGTTTATCAATAATTTGATAAGAATTTTCAATTATAATGGTTCTTCCATCAATTATTTGTCTTTGATACTCTCCCGAAGGTAACACTTTTGTTAAAATCCCCGCAATCATCATAATTGAAAAAATTATTAAAGCAGATGTTATGAAGGTTTTTCTCCCTATTTGTGCCGATTTTTCCATATATCTGCCCCCATTTAATAAAAATGAAATTTTTTATTTTCTATTATACACTACCTTTTAAGCCATTACAATAACAAACTGACCTACTTTCGCATTCTCGACAATCTTAAGTGCTTCAACCCATACACTAAAAGTATCATGAGCTATTTCAAGCTTGTCAGAAATTTAAAACATATTAACCTCCATTTAAAATTAATAATTTTTTACTTCTCTTCAAATCTACCAATCTTAAGAATTTTTGCTATATTCGCATCTTGTGAAATAATCGGCTTTAATATGCTCTTTGCACATGTCATCAAAATCGTCACTCCAGGCCCATGTCCTGCTAGTTTACAATCGCTGTGTATAATCACACCGATTGAGGCGGCACCTTTCCTGTAACATCTACCATAAGAATTGTCATGATCTTGTATGTACACCAAATCCCCAAATCTTAACTCAGTCAAGCCATACTCTTTTAAAGCATTATAATCAGCTGTCATAATATCATAATCCCCTGTTCCCATAGTTGTAGAACCTATTCCCGATCCCATCAAAAAAGGAGGAACTACCGCAACAACAGGAACATGTAGTTCACCATTTTTCTCAATTATACCCATCTTTTCCAAAAGATTCGGATCTAAATTGTACACATGTACATCAGGATAATCTAACAATTTCAAACCTTGTCCGAAACCTTTAATTAAAAATTTATCATCAAGGGTTAATTTATCCAAAACTTCTTCAGAAAAATCAATAAGAATATGTTCTGCACCACCATGATGCCCAGTAACAATTCCTTTTGCTCCTTTAGCATCCCCTGTAACAACCTTTGCTTCATTACCAACGCATGAATAAAAATGGTAACCTCTATTTTGTGGGGAATTTCTATCTTTCTGATCTAACAACGTAGAAACTCCAGGCTCCACATGATCAACTTCCCAACCAAAAGCACAGTCCCCAACTCTAACGTTGTATGTGATGCCACCTGTTCCAGGCAGCAAAAATGGTTCTCCACTATGAGAAACAGAATGTCTACCCGTATGTTCTGGATTAGAAATAGTACCTTGTACAGAAATCATAACCAATCTATCCCGATTTGTTCTCACTCAAACATCCTCCTTTTGCATTTAATTAAATAATCTTTTATTTATTCTAATGATACCCTTTTATTTATTCTAATGATACTATTTATAACAAAATTAAAAAAGATTTATTTATAACTGAAAGAACTACTCTGTGAAGATGGATAAATAATCATAGGCGATATAGCTTTTAAAACAAGAACATTGTTAGAAAAATGTAAGAAAGACTGTGCAGAATATTGGGATGACGAAGAAACATACATCGTTTTTGACGAAATCAAAGAATTTTCCCCCAACAAAATATTCACTTCATCCCAATTTCTTATTGTGCAGGAATCCTACATCTTACAGTTACAGTAAAACTTTTATAACTCTATTCCTTAAACAAATCCTTAAATTGTTAAAAACCAGCGAAAATAATACTCAATTTTTACAATTTTATAGCTTGTTCTATTTTTTCTAATTCTTTCATATAATTTTCTATGGTTATTTTTATTTCTTGATATTTTTCTAAGTTATCTATCTTATTTTGAATGTCTTCATGACTTTCTAACATTTTTGTCTTTGTTTTGGTGTTTATGTCTTAAGGAGGATACCCTTCTTTCGAAATGATAAAACAAAATATAGAGTCTCTACAACAAATTAAACAACCTCAATTAGTAGAAGTGACATACACAAACTTTCATATAAAAAACGGATTAAAATCCAGTGATCTAAAATCATTCTTTTTTACAGAATTTAAAATAGAAAATATATGGAAAGTCTGTTATAAAAGTATTAGGGAAAGCTAGAAATTGGAGGATTATTTGCGATAAGAGGAAATATCTCCTTGGACACTTTAATTGCATTTTATTCTTTTGTACCATCGATTTATGAACCAATTAGCATAATAAATGAGAATTTAGTCCAACTACAAAGAGCAGCCATACTCTCCCATCGGTTCTTTGAAATACTCGATCTCCCTGAAGAAGAAAGTGACAGGATTTTGCCTTTCCCTTATATAACTGTCAAAGTCAGGATATATATTTAATAAAAGAGGATTATGATTATTACTCTTTTTCCATTGGCTAAGACAGAACTAACTCATCTACAATCATTTCTACCTGCTTGATAAAGGTTTCGGTAGCTAACTTTTGCATGTCGAGCGGGTAATCATACCTCCTCAAAGTCCTTTTTACCGCTACTCTTAACTTGGCTCTGGCACTCTCTTTTATGGTCCAATCAATGGATGCGCAATTGCTGACCCCTGCTACCAACTCTTTCTTAATAGTTCTTAAGACTCAACATTTTAATTCCCAAATTTCTTGCACTTATTTTTGCTAAGCAACTGGAGGCTCAGTTTCTCCTCCGTTATTTGAGTTGATGCTTGCTTGCAGATATGTATCTAATAGAGAGTTGAACATTTTGCCGTGATTGGGATATTTTAGATGAAGGAGTTCATGTAAAATCACTTTGAATCTTACTTGTTTAGGTTCATTCAATAAGGATTTATCGAAAGTTAATCTACCTCTACTTGAGCAACTAGCCCATTTTCTTTTCATCGTCTGAATATGGATTTCTCGGGGGTTAACTCTCACCTCTTTAGCTAACATTAAAACATCTTTTTTAAATTCTTCGGGAGCTATCATTCTGTACCACCTGCTTTAAGTATATCCATTATGTTCTGAACCACCTCTATGGCTTTGGGAATATCTGTCGGGCATAAATTTAATATAACTTCATAGAGTTTAGACCGGACTTCTCTTTCGTATTTTTCACTTTTTTGCCAGTGGGGATACTTTTCAAGTACTTCTTTCATTTGATTGGCCATTGTCTCAGCGTCTCGGAAACCTTTTTCTTTCAACATCCAGTAAATGGTGAAAATATCAACAGACATACCTTTTTCCGCTTGTTCCTTCTGAGCAGAGTTGATTTCATCAATTATTTTCTTCAGCTCATCAAGTGTTTCCTGGGTATTTTTTTGCCTGCTCTCATACAGCTTGGTTATCAACTCAGCTTTCTCAGCAATAGAAATCAAATAAGGGGATTGGTCTCCTTTTTTTTCAACCGTGAGGGCAATGCTCTTTATCAGGTTGAATATCTTTTCTGTGTCAGAGGCTTTACTTTTTTCAATTCTTCTCAGAGTTTCTTCGTCTATTTCACAGATATCCAGCGTAGGTCCAATTACGCCGCTTCCGGTATGCTCCTGAACGAGAATAGCAGTCTTTCGAGTAAATTCTCTGTCTATAGGAATCCCCCGCTCATAGTTTTCTATAAGACTTTTATACATCCTGGAAAGTGTTTCATAGTCGTTTGCATAGGGTCTTAAAAAAGCATCCGGTGAAATAATCTCATAAATAGCAGATAACTCTTTGAAGAATTTATAAAATTCCTTTCTCTTCTCTTCATCTCTGAAGTGTTCCAACACTGCTTCAAATGCCTTATCGGGAGTTTTTCCTTTGATAAGAGTAAGGTGTTCCTCTCTGGCCTTTTTCATTTCCTCCTCAAATCTCTTCTTTAAAACCTCAATATCCTGGACAATTCCCTCGATATCTTGAGAGTCAAAAGCCAGAGCTTTTTCAAGGTTGTCAAAAATACCGACAAAGTCGAGGACAAATCCGGAGGACTTTTTTCTTCCTTCATCATCTTCATAAGGCCTGTTTACTCTTGCGATAGCCTGTAAAAGGACATGGTCTCTCATTGGCTTATCCAAATACATACAATAGAGAATCGGCGCATCAAAACCGGTAAGCAGTTTTTCTGTCACAATCAATATTTTCGGTAGCTCATCAGGCTTTCTAAAAGCATTTCTTATCCTTTTCTCTTCAATTTCTGAAATACGGTATCTGGAAAGTTCAGGTGGGTCATTATAAGAGGGACTGTAAACAACTTTGGAATAATCGGGTGGTAAATATTTGTCCAGTTCTTCTTTGTATAGAGCACAGGCTTCTCTATCTACAGCAACCAAAAAGGCTTTATATCCCATAGGCTCAATATAGTTCTGATAATGATCAACGATATACCTGGTGACTTTTTCAACTCTTTCTCTATTTTTGAGCATATTTTTGAGGGTTACTGCCTTATCCAGCACTTTGTTTAGTTCCTCAATATCGCTCATTCCTTCAGCCTCAGCCAGGTCGAGGAATTCTTTTTCCAGCAATTCTTTATCAACCTGAAGCTCATTAGGGGCAAGGGTGTAATATAGAGGAACAGTGGTACCATCTTCTATAGACTCGGCAATACTGTATTTATCGAGGTATCCTTTGGGTGGGTCGTCTCTACCAAAGGTGATAAATGTTCCTCTACCATAACTGGTTTTATCAATAGGAGTGCCTGTGAAACCAATATACGTGGCATTGGGAATCGCGCCCATCAAAAAATTACCCAGTTTCCCACCCGTAGTCCTGTGTGCCTCGTCTACCAAGACAAAAATATTCTTTCGAAGATTTATATTTTCAGGCATATCCTCAAATTTATGAATCATTGTAACAATCAAGCCTCTTCTATCTCGAGAAAGCAGATTTTGCAGATGCTTTTTATTCTCTGCAACCTCCACATTTTCAATGCCGAGAGCAGCAAGATTTCCAAAGAGCTGACTTTCCAGCTCATTCCTATCTACAAGCATAATAACTGTTGGATTCTCAAAAATAGGGTTTTCTATTATCTTTTGGGCAGCCACTATCATCGTGTATGTCTTACCTGAACCCTGGGTATGCCATATCAGGCCTCTTTTCTTGGTTGAATCTTCTGCTCTTTCCACTATTTTATTAACTGCTCTCATCTGGTGGGGCCTTAAAATAACTTTTTTGCGTTCATCATCCTGCTTGGTAAACATTAGGAAATCCACAAGAAGTTTAACCACTCTTTCTCTATCTAAAAATGTTTTAACCAGGCTTTCAAAGTCGCCACTAACTTCTTCTTTCCAGTTAAAGAGGAGTTTCTCAGAGGTGTTCCAGGTGCCGCTATAGTAATACTTCAAGATGTGAGTCAGAGCATAAACCTGGAGAACAGCCAGAAGCTCAGGACATTCTCTGTGATATCTTTTCACCTGTTCTAAAGCTTCGCTTATCCCTCCTATCTTATAAGCGGCTTTTGTTTCGATGAACAAAAGAGGGACACCGTTTACGAGGAAAACAATATCCGGCCTGATAGTCTTAATCCCGTTGGTAAATTCGAACTCATCGGTTACGTGAAAAGTGTTCCGGTCTATGTCTTCGGTATCCAGAAATTTTATGTTTCTCTCCCGCTTTTCACCAGGAACGAATATCGTTCCTAAGCCTTTGAGATATTTCCAGACGGTAAAATTACCTTCAATGTTGGGTGGAACAGTTTCCAGCTTTTTAATTACCTCTTCGGCAAGAAGATGGTCCATAAAACTAGGGTTGAGTCTTTGCATCTGATTGATGAATATCTCCTTGAATACGAGACCCGTCTTGCCACCTCTCAACCTTAATGCTTCATTAGGGCTGACATATTCCCATCCCAGCTTTATGAATATTTTGTTTCCATCCTCGGAAATATATTCTGCCGATTGCTCTTTTACATAGTTAATGATAGGGTTCTGAACGGCATATCTTTCCCCTCCCAATGAACTCATGCTCCCACCTCCAGGTTATTGACTCTTATCTTAGCAGTCATAAGGTTATGCAAAAGAGTCTTAAACAAGTCCTCCAGGGCTTTCTTTTTATCCTCCTCTGCTTCAATCTTCCGGTCGATAGCAGATAGAATCGAGGCAATCTTTTGTTGAACGGGGAGAGGAGGAAGAGGAATTAAAATGTTCAGCAGATCTTTTCTCGGTATTCCTTTGATAGTCGCCCCCCGCTTATTGTTTTCAAACCATTTTTGAATACCTTCTATTTTAAAAAAGTATGCTATAAACACAGGTAACATGCGTTGTGTGTTAAGTTCAATAGCCGTAAGATCTTGATTTATGGCAACATCTAATCTAGTAATAACAGCCTTTCCTACGCCCACACGAGTTCCAACTAAAAGAGTATTCCTAGGTGTAATCTTCGTTGAAGAAGATTCTAATCCACTTTTGGTAATTGTCTTTTGAAATTTATCAAGAAATACGTCCTCTTCTCCGATTATTGCTGATGTAGTCCAAGGTATGCTGCCATTCCAATATTCTTCTTTTGATGTAGAGGGAGTACCTCCACTATATGATTTATTAGCAACATCTCCCAGCCTTACCACTTCCCACTCCTCCGGTATCATACCTACTTCTGTCTCCTTGAGTGGTACATTTTCTGCATCCGGTAGTGCCACAGGACCATAGGTGAAGAGGTAGCTCATCATCGATTTTTTGAATTCCTTGGTGGCTCTTATCACTGCCTCTGTTTTCTCTTTTGCCTCTTGAACAGCGGAGAGAACAGCGGCAATTTTTTCCTGCTCAGAAAGAGGAGGAAGAGGAATTTTGAAGTCCGATAAATCTCTATAGGATAAACTTCTTCTCACGCTTCCTCTAGACATCGCAATTCTTTGTATTTCAGACATGTAAAATGGACTTTTCAAAAGTCTAAAGAGAAATTCAGGATGCAAGCAATCTGTTCTTTTGACTTTAAAAACCACATACGCAGGACTAACCAACCCTATTATTTCCTTGAACAGTCCAATAGAGCCTACATTGATCCTATAAGGATTATAGGCAAAATAACCCTGCCGAACTATTTTGTAGTTATCCGTGTCTTTGCTATAAACTCGCTTTCCAAAAAACCTATCAGAAAGAACAAAACCTTCCATATTTGAAACAGTAAACACTTTGAGATCCACGTTACTTTTATTCTTTTCTTTTAATTCTTCTATGGCATCTCCCAGCTTCACCACTTCCCACTCCTCTGGTAGTGGTCCGAGTTCTGTCATTTTGAAGTCTTCTGGTAGGCCTCCCTTTAGCTCATACATTAAAGCTCCACCCCCAACCCTTTTAGTATTTCCTTTAGTTGGGCATCTGCTTTTGCTCTTTCTTCTTCTGCCTCTTTTAACTGGACAATGGCATCTTCTAAAGGTAGGGTATCATCTTCACCATTTTGAGCAACATAGCGAGAAGGACTCAAGTTATAATCATTTCTGGCTGCCTCTTCTCGGGTGATGATTTTGCTTATACCTTCTTCCTCTATCCAGTTAAGATATATATCAGAAATTTGCTTTATGTTCTCATCGGGGAAGTAATTTTTGGGTCTACCTTTTTTAAACAGTTTAGAAGCGTTGATGAGCAATATCTGCCCTTTTCTCTCGTCTCGCTTAGATTTGTTAATTACTATGATAACTCCTGGTGCGGTTGTGTTATAAAACAGATTTTCTGGCAGCAATAAAACAGCTTCTACAAAATCTCCTTCGACAAACTCCTTTCTTATATCCCTTTCCCTATTCTTTCCCACATTCCCGCTACCCCGGGAAACTGCACCGGTATCGATTACTACCGCCATTTTACCTTTTTCATTCAAAGATGCAAACATATGCTGAATCCAGCCCCAGTCTGCACTGCTGGAAGGAGGATAACCAAAAATGAAGCGATTGTATGGGTCATTCTCATAAGTAGAGGGAGGAAAATTCTGGTTCCACATCGGGTTGGCAGTAACGAGGTCGAATTTTCTGAGCGACCCTTCTGGCGTTAAAAATGCAGGCCTATTCATTGTATCCCCGAGAGCAATATGAGCTTCCATATCGTGAATAAAAGTATTCATCTTGGCTATGGCAAATGTGGAATGTAGTATCTCTTGGCCATAAAATTTTAGAGGTTCAAGAGAAGAATCCCCTCCATATTTCTCTTTAAACCGCAAATGAGATTTTATCAGTAAACCTCCCGAGCCACAGCAGGGATCATATATTTCATCCCCGGGCTCGGGGTTCAGTATGTAAGACATCAATATAGCAACTTCTCCGGGGGTGTAAAATTCTCCGGCGCTTTGTCCAGAACCCTCAGCGAACTTCCGCAATAGATATTCATAAGCCCGCCCTAAAATGTCAGCATCTACATCATCTAAGCCCAGTCGGTATCTACCTAAAACATCTATGAGCTCTTTTAATCTATCATCGCTGATAATTCTCTGTCCTGCAGCAGTGGCATTAAAATCTACTGCATCCACAACGCCCTGAAGTTTGGAATTTTCTCTGGCGATGGTGCGAACAGCATCGGTTAGATATTCTCCAACATTGGTGGTCTGTTTGGCAATTTCCTCCCACCTGGTCTTTTTAGGGAGATAAAAACGGACGAGGTTGTGGTCCTGGGCTAATAACTGTTCAACAATCTCCCTTGAGCCGTACTTTTGGGAGAGTCTATTTATTTCATCATCGAATACATCCGAGAGCCTTTTTAAAAATACAAGGGGCAGAATGTAATCTTTATACTTAGGAGCATCGATGGGACCCCTAATTTTACAGGCAGCTTCCCATAACCAGTTTTCCAACGTTTTTACGTCAAGTTCATTTCCCTGCATAGTTTAACCTCCCCCTTCCCTGCATAACTGCTTTTAGGTCTTTATGGACATCATTTAAAAACGAACCATCGTTTAATCCGCCAAGGCTTGTTGGGCCGAGGTTGCCGCGGGCATATAACTTGGGCAAGACTCCTTTAAGCGATGGATTTTCTTTTTCTTTTGTGTCCTTGTGTTTGTATTCCGCAGCATCAATGTTCTTTCGCAGCTTGTCGGCAGCCTTCCAAAGCTGCTTCTCAAGAGGCTTTTCTTGATTTACATTATTCTTGCTTTTTTTTGCCATCTATATATTTCCCCTCTTCTAAATAATTGCTCATCAAACAATTTTTTATTTTATAAAACTAATTAGAAAGAAAAGATTTCAGTTTCTATAAACTACCTAAAATGCTTATTCGCCCCTCTTTTACTCTAATACTTTCAAGAGGTGTTTATCTTTAATATTATATCAAACAATTACCCATATACAAACTTGGAGAAAAATAAGGGAATGATAAAACAGCCTTATAAGAGATATTGAATTTAAAAAGTTTAAGATTTGTGGAGAACAATGAAAATATACTTTTTGTAGGAACACCTAGTGTAGGTAAGACACATTTAGCAGTTTCAATCGTAATAGAATGTGCAAAACACATATATTCAACATATTTTATCAATTTCTATGACTTAATCTCACAACTAAAAAAGCCATTATTGGAAAATAGACTACAAACAAGACTAAAACATTTTGCAAAATGCAAAGTTCTTGTAATAGATGAGATAGGATATTTGCCTATAGATAATGACAGTTCTAACCAATTTTTTCAATGTATCTTTCATCACTCTTTTTCAACAATTTAGAAATTACCTATTTTTTAAAAGTTCTAATTCTTCTACTATTTTATTTAATTGCTTTTCTATTTCTCTAAAATTTGTATTTAAATCCAAAGTTTTCACGCTTATTCGATTACCTCCAATGATGTAATCTTTATTTAAATCAATATCTTCATCAGTTTTGGCATACAATAGTAGACCACTTACGTTTCCTGAATTTGTTTTATCTGCATTTTTTACGTAAGCGTAAATTTGATACAAGTTATTCGATCGAATCGTTTGAGCGTCGTATAATACATTTTTTTGCATGGTTTTAGAATAATATTTTGTATCGATAATTAAAATTCTCTCTTTTCCTTTAAGCATGACGTCAGTTTTCATCATCGGTAAAAATTCTGTGTCTTCATTATCTGTGTCCCACTTGATAATGGTGGAACTGGGATCAAGTTCTCGATAATGTTTACGATAATAATTGAGAACAAATTTCTCAAAAAGTTTGCTCATGCGCTGATCGTCTAAATATTTTGCCAACTTTTTGGTTCCTTTTTCTTCTGTCATCAGTAATCCGTTGATAATTAAATAACAGATATTCAGCAACATCTCATACGTTGCATTGTTTCTGTGATAAGTTAAACGTGACCACTGTATTTTGTAAGGATCTATTTCATCTATTTTGTTAAAGTAACAAATCAGTTTTTTTAAAGATTGCTTTTGTTTTGCTTCAACATCAGGATTTCGAATCAACAAGTTCATGGTTGTTTTTAAAATTTGATTCAGATAAGTATTTTCAGTAAACTCGTCATAGACACAAACCATTTTTGAACGTAACATTGATTGCTGCTTAATAGAAGAAGAGATATCAATTTTTCCTCTTAGATAACTTGTCTCTTCGATTCTAATTTCATAATCTTTGATAATGCCTTTTTTAATTTGTTCAGCAATTCCTAAAGCTAAAATTTCAGCAAATAAATCTGCTGCATTTTCAAAATCCTCAGTTTCAAGTTTTTTGTATGAATCTTTTTTCAAAACTTCAAAAGCATAACACAACATGTAGTAAATATTTTGAATCTTAATCATTATTTAATAACACCTTTTAGTTCTTCTTCCCACTTTTTACATTTTTCTGAATTATCGTACCAATATTCTTTTAAAAGTGGAATTATTTCATATTCAACAATATTTTCTAACCACTCGTTTGTTACAGGTTCACCATTAGAGCAAAAGTAGCTATGACCAATTTGAAATCCTTCGCCTAAAGAGTCTTCTTTACGAATTTCCTCGTTCAATTCTTCGATTTTGTCAATGAGGGATTTAAATTTAGGATTGCTGTTTTTTTCTATAATATTAGTTTTAAAAGTATCTGATTTAAAAGCAGGTTTAAGATCAATGAATGAAAATCTTCTTCTTAATGCGTAATCAATTATTGCAATGCTTCTGTCTGCTGTATTCATCGTTCCTATTATATACAAATTTTCGGGAACAGTAAATAATTCATCCGTATAAAGTAATTTAATCTCTTCCCCTCTTTTATCTTTTTCTATGAGCATAAGTAATTCTCCAAGAATCTTGCTTATATTACCTCTATTTATTTCATCGATTATGAAAAAGTATTCTCTTTTAGGATCATTACTAGCTTTTTTACAGAACTCATAAAAAGGTCCTGTTTTAAGTTCAAAACCGTCTTCTTTTGGGCGATAGCCTAAGATAAAATCTTCGTAACTGTAGCTTTGATGAAATTGAATCATTGTTACTCTTTCAGTATCCTTTTCTCCAATAATAGAATAAGCAAGTCTTTTTGCAACGAAAGTTTTCCCAACACCTGGTGGACCTTGTAAAATGAGATTTTTTTTCATTTTTAATAAATTTACAAGAGTGTTGTATTTTCTTTCATCCATAAAAACTTCTTTAAGAAAGTCTTCTTTTGTATATTTTTCATATTTACTTTCTTTATATTTTTCGTCAAGTTCTTGTACAGTTTTTTTCAAGGTTAATTCTTCGTCCTCATTTATGTTTGTTTCCTTATTTTTATTTTTCCGCAATTTCAATGCTTCATATGACAAATCTGGAAAACTGTGATGAGGATTATCAGGATTTTTAAACATTTCTTTGAATACATCTATTATATCTAAGTAAATATTTCCATTAGGGGGATTCTTTAAGTTTGAAATGTTTAAGATATTTTCACGATAAAGCGAATCTTCTTTTAATAAATATTCTCTGTTTGGCTCGTCAAGACTTAAATAAGAATATGGTCTGATCCAATATAGTATAATAGTTATGTTCCATTTTATACCATATTGTGCGCTTACCTTGTCAAAATTTCTAATGAAGGTTATTTTATTTATTTCAGAAGTGTAAAAGTCAATACCATAGTGTACAAAAAATGGAAAATAATAATGTACAAAAAATAGAATTAAGAATTAGAAACGTTTGAAAACAAATCCAGTTTTTCTTTTAATCTGTAAGATTCTCCTTTTATTGCAATCACATGTGAATGGTGCAAAAGTCTGTCTAAAATAGCT
>NZ_AZRK01000041.1 GCF_002895485.1 Petrotoga sp. 9PWA.NaAc.5.4 | reverse complement strand
GTTTTGAAGAATATGAATATAATATAGAAAAAGCTAAAAAAATTCTATCTGACAATGGGTATCCTAATGGTTTTGAATTTGATTTAGTAGTCTCAAATAGATATAGTCTTGATAAAATTGCTCAAGTAATACAATCACAATTAGCAAAAATTAATGTTAAAGTTAATATTGATTTGGTAGAATGGGGAATTTTCATAAGCAAATGGAGAAATAGCGACTTTGATGCTTTTGTTTCCCTTAATTCTGGTTCTATAGATCCTGATATCCAATTTTATAGAACTTTTCATTCTGGTGGATCAACTAATGTATTTTTATATTCAAATCCTATAGTAGACAAACTTTTACAGGATGGAAGAACAGAGATAGATGTTTCAAAGAGAATTCAAATATATAATCAATTACAAAAAATTTTAGTTAAAGAATCTCCTATTCTTTTTTTATACTCTCCAAATATAATTTATGCTGGTCAAAACTATGTTGAAGGATTTACACCTTTGGCAAATGAAAGCTTAATTTTCTTGAGAGAAACTTGGTTAAATAAATAAAAATAAAGGGTGATTTGGTGAGTTTTACTTATTTTCTACGTAGATTGTTACTCTCTATTCCTACTATTTTTATCGTTACTATTATTGTTTTTACATTAGTTAGACTTGTTCCTGGTGATGTAGTTGATATTATTATTGGAACACAAAATTATCTATCTGAAGAACAAATACAAAAAATGTATGAGGATTTTGGATTAGATAAACCCTTATTTACTCAATATTTCATTTGGATCAAAAGTGTTCTAAGTGGAAATCTTGGTATTTCATTAAGAAGTGGGGAAGATGTTGCAGACATGATACTGCAGCGTCTTCCCGTTACTTTAGAGTTAGCTTTGTTATCGATAATATTCAGCATAATCTTAGGCATTCCTCTTGGTATAGTTTCAGCTACAAAAAAGAATACTCCTGTAGATAGCACAATAAAAGTATTAGGACTAATTGGTCTATCTTCTCCTGCTTTTTGGATTGGTACAATTTTTATAGTTCTTGTTTCCACTTATTCTAAAAATTTTTCGATTTTTGGATATGTTCCATTTTTACAAAATCCTTTAAAAAACATACAAATTTTTTTACTTCCTTCTTTTACTCTTGGTTTGATGATAGCAGCTCAAATACTAAGAATTACGCGAACAAGCATGATAGAAACTTTGTCACAAGATTACGTTAAAGTTGCCTTGTCAAAAGGTTTGAAAAAAGACGAAGTAATTTTTAAGCATGCGTTTAGAAATGCTTTAATTCCTGTAATTACTTTTACAGGAATACAATTAGGATTTTTATTTGGTGGAAGCATTGTTATAGAAAATATGTTTGCATTACCTGGGATAGGAAGACTATTACTTCAAGCAGTTAACCAAAGAGATTATCCAGTAATACAGGGAATAATCTTATTTATTGTGGTCTTAATTATTGTTTTAAATTTATTAATAGACTTTATATACACGTTAGTTGATCCACGTGTAAATCTGGAATAAAGGGGAAATTAGATGAAAAGATTTTTAAAAAATTTTAGCAAAAACAAACTAAATTTAATAAGCGCATTTATAATATTTTTGTTTATATTTATATCTTTTTTCCCAAAACTGTTCGCCCCATTTCCTCCAAACGAAATGAATTCTAAATATATTTTAAATCCTCCAACTCGCGAACATATTTTTGGTACAGATCAATTTGGTAGAGACATTTTTTCAAGATGTATTTACGGAATTCAAAATAGCTTGCTAATAGCTTTAAACTCAATAATTATAGCTTCAATAATAGGTACTTTTTTAGGAATCTTAGCTGGTTATTATGGAGGTATAATAGATCAAATAATTTCAAGAATAATAGATGCTTTTTTCGCATTTCCTTCGTTAGTATTAGCTTTGTTTATTGTAGCATTATTTGGAACTAATATGATTAATTTAATTATCGCAATAGGTATAATATATATTCCAATCTTCGCTAGAACAATAAGAAGCTCAACCATTTCTATTAAAGAATCAAATTATGTAAAAGCCTCAAGAGCTTTAGGAAAAAGTGATTTAGGAATAATGATTTCTGTTATTTTTCCCAATATACTATCAATATTTATAGTTAGTTTCACCATGAACTTTTCCACAGCCATATTGACGGAGGCATCTTTAGGATTCCTTGGTTTAGGAGTTCCACCACCTGAAGCAACCTTAGGAAATCTTGTAGGTCAAGGTACTAATTTCATTATGGTAGCTCCTTGGGTAACATTATTTCCAGGTTTGGTGATTGCAGTTATCGTATTAAGTGTAAATATCCTTGGAGATGGGTTAAGAGACGTCTTGGATCCTAAATTAAATCGCTAATTTTAAAAGGGTCCAGGGCGAAGTCCTCTCCTTTTCTTCTCAGTATAAAGTACCGACTACCTCAAAAACTCTTCTTGCCTTTCGCCCTCCCGCTTTTGAATTTTCCCAGGGTCCCGGGCGAAGCCCCATCCCTTTTTCAGTGTCAAGTACCGAGTACCTTAACAAATATCATTGACTTTAGAAATAAAGATTTTGAAAAACGTTTTTGAATTTAAAACGGGTCACGGGCGAAGCCCCCCTCCCTTTTTCAA
>NZ_AZRK01000040.1 GCF_002895485.1 Petrotoga sp. 9PWA.NaAc.5.4 | reverse complement strand
AGAAAAGATAGCTAAAAGAGACAGAGAAGAAGCAAAACTTGAAGGTAAACTGGAAGAAAGAAAAAGATTTATTAATCTTATAATCAAAAATCTTGAAAAGCGTTTTGGGTATGAATTAACAGAAGAACTAAAAGAGAAAATTCGAAACGCAGATGAAAAAACAATCAACTACATAGGAGATAATCTATTAGAAATAACCATCGAAGAATTGAAAGAAATATTGAAATAGAATCCCCTTCAATAAAGGGGATTTTTACTTTCCAATCAAAACTTTCACTATTATGGTATAATTTAAATAAAAAACATAAATCTCACAATCAAAGCGAGGACAACTAATGAACGAAATAAACAATCCTCACGATGCTTTTTTCAAAAGAAACTTTGGAAACATTGAAATAAGCTAAAGACTTCCTACAAAACTATCTACCAAGAAATGTGGTAAAAACAATAGATTTAAATACTTTAGAAAAAGAAAATGGAAGTTATGTTGATGAAAATCTACAAGAAAGTTTCAAAGACATGTTGTATAAAACAACAATCAACGGAGTTGAAGGTTACATATACATACTATTTGAGCACAAAAGTTATAACGACTCACTGGTATCTTTTCAAATTCTAAAGTATATAATCAAAATATGGGAAGAAAAGATTGATAAAAAACAGCAGAAGTTACCTCTAATAATACCGATACTTATTTACAACGCAGAAAAAGAATGGAAAGTAGAAACGAATCTAATAAACCTAATTGAAAATATAGATCAATTACCAAAAGAAATGAAAAGGTACATTCCAAACTATGAATATGAAGTATACGACTTCTCGCCGAAAGCAAAAACAACGATAATGGGTTTAACTATAACAAAAGTAGTATTAGAAACGATAAAAGTAGCAAAGATACCAAGTAAAAAAGAGTTTTTAGAAGGATTAAAAAAGATGTTTGAATATATAGTACAGCTACCAGAAGTAAAGTTTAATGAATTGTTTGAAATATGCATGATGTACTTACTGAATACAAAAGACGACATAGATATAGGAGAAATAAGGCAAACTGCAAAAGAAATACTATCAGGAAGGAGTGAAGTGATTATGTCTATAGCTGAAAAGTTGAGACAAGAAGGCAAACTTGAAGGTAAACTTGAAGAAAGAAAAGAATTCACTATTAAGCTATTATCAAAAAAATTTGGTGTAAATTTAACAGAAGAACTAAAAGAGAAAATTCGAAACGCAGATGAAAAAACAATCAACTACATAGGAGATAATCTATTAGAAATAACCATCGAAGAATTGAAAGAAATATTGAAATAGAATCCCCTTCAATGAAGGGGATTTTTATTTTACAGTCAAAACTTTCACTATTATGGTATAATTTAATTAGAAATAAACTCAAATCCTACAAACAAAAGGAGAAAATGATGG
>NZ_AZRK01000039.1 GCF_002895485.1 Petrotoga sp. 9PWA.NaAc.5.4 | reverse complement strand
CACATAGATATTTCCTCCTTTATTCTGTTAATAGTAAATCCGCTGTTTGTTTATCAGTAATTAAAATATTAATCAATTGACTATTTAAAGCGCCCCTAATGCTGCGAAATTTAGCAGGCCCTCCACTAACACAAATTTTCAAAGGAATGTTTTTCAATACCTTGAAAGGAATAGATATCAAACGTTTGTTAAGTTCAATTTTAATTTCTTCCCCATTTTCATCTATAATATGACCTAAAATATCTCCAACTCCATTTTCTTCTCTTGCCTTTTTTATTACTTCTTTTTCATTTACCAATTGGACAGGTACTCCAAAATAAGTATCAATACCAGTTGAAAAAATTGCAATATCTACAGACTCCCATAAAGAAGTAATTTCTTTTATATATGGTTCATCTAAAAGGATATTTTTTATTTCTTCGGAACTAACATAAGCAGGAGCAGGAAGAATAAAATAATCACAAAATAATTTACTACTGATTAAATGAACTAATTTATTAACTTCATTTTCAACTGGGCCTCTACTCCATGCACCCATTAATGGAATAACTCTTATTCCCCCTATAATTTTTTGAGAATTTATTGAATTAATCATTTCTAACATGGTTTCGCCTGGTCCGATGCCTAAAAGTTGACCAGGTTTCAATAGATCAAAAATTTTTTCTCCTGCGGATTTCCCCAGTGATTTTTTTAATTCGATTGATTTGATATTTTCAATTGTATTAATAACAACTACATCTAAAAGTTGATAGCGTTTTTTTAGTTTTTGTTCTAATAATTTGTGTTTTTCCTGAATGTCTATAATTTCCACTTTTATAATTCCTTCATTTAAAGCTTTAGATAAAATTCTTGATACTGTGGAAGTTGATATTTTTAATTTTTTAGCGATTTCGTTTTGTGGTAATTTTTCATAATAGTACATCTCAGAAATTTTAGTCATTAATGGAATACTATATATTTTGTTGTCCATTTTTTCCTCCTTCTTGAAAATAATTGCAGAAAATATTTTTACATCAAAATAATAAACAATATATTTATATTTGTCAAATTCAACACAAATAATTTACTGAGTTTTAAAATAGATTAAAGTCGAATAAAAGAAAAAATCATTAATTTTCTTACAATTGCAAAAATATAAAGGGAGGTTAAAAAGAAGAAAAAATAATTTGAAAGAAAGATAGATTTAGAGATTAACAAAAGTATTTTTTGAAATACTTATTGTAAAAATTTCAAAATTATTGTTATTAATCTAAATAGAAAAAAATTAATAAATAAATTTCAAAAATATATAAATAAACAAAAAAGCCAGGTATTCCTGGCTTTTATTTTCGAAGAGAATTAG
>NZ_AZRK01000038.1 GCF_002895485.1 Petrotoga sp. 9PWA.NaAc.5.4 | reverse complement strand
TTAATAGATTCCTTTGTTTTTCCTGACTTTGACAGTTAAGAGGGGAAATTGAAGGAACCCCAACGGTAGAAAGCGGGTTTGATAACAAAAAAGAAGAGAAAAAAATTCAAGTGTAGTGACATGATTAGTGTGTATAATTTCTCATTTCTGTTGACTTCATAATTATTTTCATGGTATAATATAAGTGACATTATGAAGTCAAGGGGTGATTTTTATCTTTCTTAGAACTGTAAAAAATAACGAAGGTAAACAGTATCTTCGAATAGTAGAAAGTTATCGAGAAAACGGTAAAACTAAACAGAAAATCATAGCTAATTTAGGTAGAGTTGATTTAATAAGTGTAAAAGAAGCAGAAAATATAATTAAAAAGTTAGAAGAGATATTTGGGATAAAAGAAGGTTTAAAGATAGAAGAGATAGAAGAAGAACCAGAAAAGAAGAATTATGGGATAAAAGTAATAGTGGACAGATTGTTTAAAAAGTACGACATGGATGAATTCTTTAAAAACATTGATGAAAAGACAAGGTTTGATGTACAAGAGCTTTTGAAAATAATGGTAATGAACAGGATATTAGAACCAAAAAGCAAGTTAGGGATATTCAACAATCTTGAATATTATGGATTCAAAAAGTCAGAAGAATGCGAAGATGGGATAGCCTTACACTGGTTTTACAGGACATTGGATGTATTATGTGAAAAGAAAAAAGAGATAGAAAAGCATATGTACCGTCAAAGGATAAGTTTATTCAACTCGAAAGTGGACTTAGTATTTTACGATGTAACGACGTTATCGTTTGAAACACAGCAAACAAACGAGATAATGCAGATGGGATATTCGAAAGACAAAAAATTCAACGAATCACAGGTAGTGTTAGGGATGTCGATAGACCAAGACAAGATGCCAGTAAGTTTTGATATATATCCAGGGAACACATTTGAAGGACACACTTTCAAAGACACGGTAGAAACTATGAAAAAAAGGTACAACATAGGAAAAGTCATAGTAGTATCAGACAGAGGGATGATGAGTAGGAAAAACATAGAAATAGTAGAAAACTCTGATTACGAATTCATAGTAGGGAAATCGATAAAACAAATAAAAAAGCTAAATGTGTTCGAAGGAGAATTCATTGAATTATCAGAAGGGATAAAATACAAAGAAATGCAATATGAAGGGAAAAGGCTTCTGATAATATACTCACAAGAAAGA
>NZ_AZRK01000036.1 GCF_002895485.1 Petrotoga sp. 9PWA.NaAc.5.4 | reverse complement strand
GAAAAGATAGCTAAAAGAGATAGAGAAGAAGCAAAACTGGAAGGTAAACTTGAAGGAGAAAAAGAATTAGTATTAGAAATACTAAATCAAAGGTTTGGAGAAGAATTTAATAAAGAGTTAGAAGGAAAAATAAGAAAAGCAAACGAAGAAGTGATTAATAAGATAAAGAAAAATATTTTGAAAATCACATTAGACGAACTAAAAGAAATTCTAAAATAAAACAAATTATAAAACTTCCTAAAAATTATTAATTCCCCACTTGAGAGGGGTGTCAGACTGAAAGTCTGACAGGGTGAGGCACATATAACTTACCGAAAGCAAATTTAAAGAAGACTACCCCGGCTGCAACAAAGAGCGTTACATCTACCCCTTCAATAAAGGGGATTTTTACTTTTTAGTCAAATCTTTTACTATGAGAAACGATATGGAACATACAAACAAATTTAATAAACCTAATTGAAGGAGTCAAAGACATACCTGAAGGAATAAAAAGATACATACCAAGCTATGAATATGAAATATACGACTTTTCACCGAAATCGAAAGCAAAAATAGCAGGAGAAGCATACACAAGATTAGTAATAGAAGTGATGAGGAGTGCATTTGAAAAAGACAAAGAACGATTTTACAAAACATTTAAGCTAATGGTAGAACTAACGAACAAAATGCAAGACAAAGAAAAAGTTGATGAAGTATTTGAGATATGTTTAAAATACTTGTTGGATACAAAAGATGACATTGAGATAGAAGAAATGGAAAAAGTAGCAAAAGAAGAATCAGTTGAAAGGGGTGAATTGATAATGTCAATAGCTGAAAAGTTGAGAGAAGAAGGTATTAAAAAAGGTATCGAAAAAGGCAAACTTGAAGAAAGAAAAGAATTTACTATTAAGCTATTATCAAAAAAATTTGGTGTAAATTTAACAGAAGAACTAAAAGAGAAAATTCGAAACGCAGATGAAAAGACAATCAACTACATAGGAGATAATCTATTAGAAATCACATTAGACGAATTAAAAGATATTTTAGAGTAAAATCATAAGGCTTCCTAAATAAGCATTAATTTACCTTTTGAGAGCGAAATTGTTTCTAATTCCCCTTTTTGAAGGGGGTAGCTGCTTTAATCTCTCTTCAAGGAAAGGGAATGGTGGAGCCATCTCCTTTCCTCGGTTTTGAATAAAAATCGAATACTTTATATTTTATTTATGTTAAGTGTTGACAAAACAAAATAATTGTGATAACATATATATCGCAGTTCCAAAAATACATAAAAATATTTAAAAAAATAAATGGCAAAGCCATCAATAGTTTTTTTCGCTAAAATATAAAATGTTCTATAAAAATGTTCATTGAAAAGTAGATAGA
>NZ_AZRK01000035.1 GCF_002895485.1 Petrotoga sp. 9PWA.NaAc.5.4 | reverse complement strand
ATATTCTTATTTTAATTCAAAAACTATTTTTGTGAAAAAATGAGATTTCCTTATTTATTCTCCAATAACAGGGGGTCAGGCCGTAAACTATATTACTGTTGATAAATTTCTAAATTTGATTCCAGAAAATTTGAAACAGTATATAAAAACTAACAAAGAAAGCAATCAAATTGTTTTATATGCACCTCAAAAAACCATAGATTATATAAAAGACTTAGTAAATAAACTCGATAAACCAGAACCCTCCATAGAGTTAACTGTTTATATTGTCGAAACCAATGAAAGATATTCTGATTTAATAAAAGGCAATCTCTTTGATATGAATAGAGAGGGAATTACAGCAAATATAAACAGTTTTACATTTTCAGAACCAACAATAGGTTTTTCAATCCAAGATCTTTTTGAAGCAGAAATAGATATGTATGAAAAAAATGAAACTGCAAAGTTGGTTACAAAACAGGTTGTTGATGTTTTACCTGAACAAAAGGCTTTGTTATCTCTAAAAAGTTTTGAGAATATAATTTTTACTACGTATAGAAATGAATTTAGAAATATAGAGAGTGGAATAGAAATAGAAATGACTCCCAAATTAATGAACGATATTGTCCAAATAACCTTTAGAACAAAAACTAATAATTTGATGGAGGTTAGAAGGGATAGTTATTTGGTCTCTGAGTCGAAATTAGAAACTAAAGTGAATTTAAGTCCAAACGAAGTTTTGTTAATAGCTGATTTAGATTTGAGCCAGATGTATTCGAAAGATGGTGGAACGACTTTTCTTAAAGATCTTCCTTTTTTTAGATTTTTATTTGGCGATGACCAGAAGAAGGATGAAAATAAAAGAATGATGATATTTTTGACCGCTACTGTCAAGACAAAAGGGGCTGATTCAAAGTGAAAAATAAAATATTTCTTGTAATTTTGAGTACTTTAATTTTTAGTCTTGTCGCTTTTTCTCAAAGTTCTGACATGTTTAGTTATTCAATTTATTCCGTTTTAAAAGGTGATGCTCAAAGTGAAAAATTGCTCACAAATATAGTTGTTATTCAAGGATATACGTTTAATTTTGAATCAAAAGGAAATGTTGAAGCCAATTTTAAGATCACACCTTTGAACAATTTAGGAGAAAAAGTTAGAACAAAAATCGTAATAGATAGTGCGAATACAAATTTTGAAGACACAGTAGATTTATCTAAAAACCAAAAAAACTATGTGGCTTCAATTTATTATTTAAAAAATGGGGAAGAAAACGTATTAGATATTTACATTCAAGTCAACGATGTTGAAAAATTAGAATTTAAAGAAGAAACCCCGTCTAATAATGAAAATTCATCAGTTTTGGTAGGAATTTATTACAACATATTACCTTATTATAATAACTCTTTTGTCCCACGTATTTTTTTAGATTTCAACAATTTATTATTTTTTGAGTTGAGCAATTTCTTTAGTCCTGAAAACGTTGGTTTTAAGTTTGGCGTTATCTTTAAAGATTTAAAAGCAGGTATAAACGTAGTGCTTAACGATAATTTTTATATTTTTTTAGAAGATATGACCAGTATCGATACTTTTGATTTTCATGGGTTATTTGTTCCTTTTTCTTTCGATAATAATAATATCAAATTTGAAGGGGATTTTATGTTTGAAGCGATTAAAAATTTTAACAATATCTTTTTTGGGTTGGGAACTTCTTACTTTCGAAATCAGTATGATTTCTTATTTAAAACCGGAATAGCAACTGAAATAGATAAATTTGATTTTGAAGCAAACTTAGGATACAAAATTATTTCAAGAACTCCTTTGTTTTCTATTAACGTTTCCCATGAGTTTTGAGATATAATATTATAATACTTTAAAATAGAGCTTTTCAAATTTCAAAAAAGAGGTGCTTTCCAGTGCTGGAAATATACACCTTAGGTGAATTTAAAATATATTTAGATGATAAAAAAGTTGATAATTTTAAGTCGATAAAAGCTGTGGAAATTTTTAAATATTTGGTTCTCAACAAAGATAAAAAAGTACCTCTTTTAGAATTATATGACTTATTTTGGCCTGGATTTGATGATGAGAGTGCCAGGCTTAACTTAAATACAACTCTTTATTACATTAGAAGAACATTGAGCATTCCAAGTTCAGAATTAGGAATCAAAGAGAATTATTGTATTTTTTCCAAAAAAGATGTTTATATCGATTTAGAAGAATTTTTGAAACTCAGTGACGAAGGTTTGAAAGAAAAAGATTTGAATAGAAGATTATTTTTACTTTTAAAGGCTGCAGATTTATACAAAGGAGACCTATTAGAAGAAAATACTTACGAAGAATGGGTTAGAGAAAAAAGAGAATATGTTAAAAATATATATATAGATATTTTATTAGAAATAGGCAATATCTATGAAAAAATAGAAAACAAGATAGACGCCCTTTATTATTATCAAAAAGCCTTTTATGATTCTCAAAGAGAAGATGTATGGTTAAAACTTGTCAGATATTTCCAAAATAATGAAGAAGAAGAAAAAGCTTTAAGTTTTTTTAATAGGTACAAGGATATATATAATTATAAAGAATATCCTTTTTCTTCTGGTAGAAATAGTAAAAACGCAGAAGCTACTCCAAATATAATGGACCTTCAAAAAGATAGCAATTTGTTATCAAAAGCACTTTTTGATTTTGTTTTACAATTAGAAAAATTAAAAAGAGATAAAGATTATGTGCTTTTAGAAATTGAATTAAAAGATGTCTTAAAAGATGAATTGATTAAAAAATTGGAAAATATTATCAGAAAAGAAGATGTGGTAACTGTTCAAGATAACAAATTATTTGTTTTATTTAGAGGTATTAAAAATGTTCAAGACAGTAGAGAGATTGTGGTAAAAAAAATTGTTGATTTTTTGAAAGAAGAAAATATAAAGTTTTTGATTAGTAATGTTGACTAATTTTTATTGAATATTTATTGATTATTTATTGTATTCTGATTCTTCTTTTTTTGTTTTATATTTTTTTATTTTATAATTTTATTATATATATTATTGGGGGGCGAACAAAATAAAAGAAGATCATAGGAATCTCACGGAATTGGAAAAAGATTTTATTTTATCCGAATTGCATAAAACATTGGAAGATTTAGAAAAAAATGAATTGCTAGATGAAGAAAACTCATTCCCTTTTCTTATTTTTGATCAACTAAATGATCTTATTTTTTTAGTTAACGACTTTCGTACAATTACTTATGTTAACAGTAAAATAAATTCTTTGGGTTATTCAGCTTCTGACTTTAAGGGTAAAGATGTTGCTTTTATTTTTGAAGGTGAAATAAGTAAACAAATGCAATTTTTCTTCAGTCGAAAAGCTTCCAATAAAATCTGGGTTTTTAAAGATTATTTAACAAAAATTGATGGAACTAAAGTATTTTTTGAGTTTAAATTAAAATGTTTTAATATAGATAATGAGTATTTTTATGTTTTGATAGGAAGGGATTTAACTGAAAACGAAAAACTAAAAAAAGATATTGAAAAATTAAAAAAAGATGAAGAAGAAATAAAAAAAGTATTGGAGCTTTCTAATATTGGAATATGGAAATGGGATGTTCTTAACGATAAGATAACTTACGATAATAGATATCAAAAGATTTTAGGATACGATAAAGACTTATTTCAAGAGAGTTGGGAAACATTCGAAGAATTTATTCATGAAGAAGATAGAAAACACATAGTTAACCTGATAAAAGAACATTTTTTAGAAAGAACAACCATTTATGAATCTACTTATAGAATAAAATCTAAAGATGGAAATTATATATGGTTTTTATCAAGGGCAGGTGTTGTGGAAAAAAATAAGTTTGGTCTTCCGAGGTTTATGATTGGAACATATACTGAAATTAGTGAATACAAAGAAAAAATTGATGAAATTAAGAAAGAAAAAGCCTTTATTCAAAAAGTGTTGGAAAATATGGGACAAGGGTTGTTAATATTAGATTATGACTTTAATATTATGTTTGCAAATAAAGCTTTTTATAAGATGTTAAATTTGGAAAAACCTCATGCTAACAATTACGAAGATTTTTTAGTTCCTAAGTATATAGAAGTTTTTGAAAAAGAAATAGAAAAGTTGAAAAGTGAAAAAGAAGAAATCGTTTCTTTTGAATGTGAGTTAAAATATAGACCTGATAAAATTATAACAGTAATTGTTACAGCTGTAGCTTACGAAGAAGAACAAATAAAAAGAATCATATTAGTAATGACTGACATAACTGAGAAGAAAAAGTTAGAAGAGTTGCTGAAAAGATACGCTACTTTCGATGATTTAACGACAACATACAATAGAAGAGCCGGATTTTATGCTTTAGAAAAATATTTTCAACTTTCTAAAAGAAGGAGAGAACCTTTAACAATAGTTTTTATTGACATAGATAATTTAAAATATATTAACGATAATTTTGGACATGATGCAGGAGATTTCGTAATAAAAAAAGTAGCTGATGTAATAAAGAATAGTTTAAGAGAGTCTGATTTGATAATTCGAATAGGTGGTGATGAGTTTTTACTTGGTTTACCTAATACGAAAGAAACTGATGTAGAAATTATCTTTCAAAGGATGTCTAAAGAACTTGAGAAAGTAAAATTTGACGGAGAAGTGAGAATAAGTCTTAGTTGGGGAATATGCGAATACAACAATTTTGATGAAGAGATTACTCTGGAGTCGGTTATTAAAAAAGCGGATAATAAAATGTACGAAATGAAAAGTGCAAAGAAAGAATGATTTATAGTTTGCTTGACATAATAATTTGTTAATGTTATAATATTTCAAGGAATTATTATGGGTTGTTTTCATAATGGATAAAAAGTCGGAGAGGTGGCCGAGTGGCCGAAGGCGCTTGCCTGCTAAGCAAGTGTAGAGGTGACTCTACCGAGGGTTCGAATCCCTCCCTCTCCGCCATTTTTTTGATATTGACTGTGCCTGTAGCTCAATTGGATAGAGCGTTGGACTGCGGATCCGAAGGTTGCCGGTTCAAATCCGGCCAGGCACGCCAAAATTTAAAATAATCGGTCTAATTTTAGACCGATTATTTATTATGCTTTTTGAACTTTTCCTGCTTTCATACATTTTGTACATACATACATTCTTTTTACGGTTCCTTCAGCTGTTATACTTCTTATCTTTTGTATATTCGGTTTCCATCTTCTTCTTGTTGTCACTTTTGATTTAGATACAGTATTGCCGTTTCTTGGTTCTTTGCCACAAATCTCACATTTTCTTGCCATATTCGTTCCTCCTTATAGATTTTCTATACTCGCTTTAGAAATTCTAAAATTTGAATTTTATAAATATTTTAATGTTTAACTTTTTATAAAATATCTTCTCACTTCTAATCCCTAATTTATTTACTTTTTTGTTACTTGTAGCCAAGGAAGGGGAGAGGGGCTCCGCCCTGAACCCATTATAAAATCAAAAGCTTATTTTCAGAAAATCATTATTTTTAAAATACTATCTGAATTTTTTAACTCTTTTGGTACTTGTAACCAAGGAGGGAGGAGAGAGGGCTCTGCCCTGGACCCATTTTAAATTCAAAAGCTTATTTTCAGAAAATCATTATTTCTAAAGTACTATCTGAATTTTTTAACTCTTTTGGTACTTGTAGCGAAAGGGGAAGAGGGCTCTGCCCTGGACCCATTATAAAATCAAAAGCTTATTTTCAGAAAATCATTATTTTTAAACTACTATCTGAATTTTTTAACTCTTTTGGTACTTGTAGCGAAAGGGGAAGAGGGCTCTGCCCTGAACCCATTTTAAAATCAAAAGCTTATTTTCAGAAAATCATTATTTCTAAAGTACTATCTGAATTTTTTAACTCTTTTGTTACTTATTCCCTCATGTGT
>NZ_AZRK01000034.1 GCF_002895485.1 Petrotoga sp. 9PWA.NaAc.5.4 | reverse complement strand
TGCGAGAGTAGGTATCGCCCCCTTTCTTATTTCAAAATGCCGCTAAACAATAGCGGCATTTTTTTATACCTGCACAGCCCCCCACCACATCGTTCGTGGTTTAACCACAAAATACTCTTTTGAATTTAAAGCGGGTCCAGGGCGGAGCCCCCCCACCACATCCTCCACGGTTTCAACCAAAAAATTATATTTTGATTTTAAAAAGGGGTTCAGGGCAGAGCCCCCCACCACATAGTTCACGGTTTCAACCAAAAAATTATATTTTGATTTTAAAAAGGGGTTCAGGGCAGAGCCCCCCACCACATAGTTCACGGTTTCAACCGAAAAATACTCTTTTGATTTTAAAATGGGTTCAGGGCGGTGCCCCTCCACATTGTTCGCACTTTCAACCAAAAAATTATATTTTGATTTTAAAAGTGGGTTCAGGGCGGAGCCCCTTCCACATCGTTCGTGGTTTTAAGCGCAAAATAATCTTTTGAATTTAAAGCGGGTTCAGGGCGGAGCCCCCCCACCACATCGTTTACGGTTTCAACCGAAAAATTATCTTTCGCAAAACTATCTTTTGAATTTAAAGCGGGTCCAGGGCAGAGCCCCCCACCACATCATTCACGGTTTCAACCAAAAAATTATCTTTTGATTTTAAAAGCGGGTTCAGGGCGGAGCCCTTCACCACATCATTCACGGTTTCAACTGTAAAATAATCTTCCAAAAAATAATCTTTTGAATTTAAAGCGGGTCCAGG
The DNA here is from genome assembly GCF_002895485.1 of Petrotoga sp. 9PWA.NaAc.5.4. Classification (NCBI taxonomy): domain Bacteria; kingdom Thermotogati; phylum Thermotogota; class Thermotogae; order Petrotogales; family Petrotogaceae; genus Petrotoga; species Petrotoga sp. 9PWA.NaAc.5.4. The sequence goes on along the minus strand of NZ_AZRK01000034.1, from coordinate 19,623 downwards.
GCAGAGCCCTCCACCACATAGTTCACGGTTTTAACCGCAAAATAACCTTTTGATTTTAAAAACGGGTCCAGGGCGAAGCCCTCCACCACATCGTTCACGGTTTTAACCGCAAAATAACCTTTTGATTTTAAACGCGGGTTCAGGGCAGAGCCCTTCTCCCCATACTTTAAAGTATCAATCAAGCTAAAAAATTATTTAATACCTTTAAAAACAAAGTTTTATTTTTATAAACGGGTTCAGGGCGGAGCCCTCCACCACATAGTTCGCAGTTTCAACCACAAAATAATCTTTTGATTTTAAAAACGGGTTCAGGGCGAAGCCCCACCCTTTCATTAACTTTTAATGATTATATGCTATAATAATTGCATATCTTAACAATGGGGGGTAATAAAAATGATAAGTAGCATTCTTTCGGCATTAGGGGCTATTTTTTTAGTAATTTTATCGATTTTATTTTTTCCTTTGATTTTTAGAATAATTATCATAATAGCAAGTGTTGTTCTGGTGTTTTTAGCGTTTTATGGTTTGGCAACTATTGCGCTTCCCATAATTCTTGTCATTTTGGCAATAGCTGTTATATATTGGATACTAATATAAAAATTTAGGCGAAGCCTCCCCTTCTATATAGAAGGGGAGTTTATCTATCAAACCTTTCAAATACAGTATCGATATTTTTTAAATAGTATTCTGGATTAAACAACTCGTCTATTACTTCTTTTTGTAGTATGTTATTTATTCTTTCATCTTGTGAGACTATATCTTTAAAATTTCTTCTTTCATTCCATGCTTTCATTGCATCTTCTTGTACTATCTTATACGCTTGTTCTCTACTTAATCCTGTTTCTACAAGTTTCAACAAAATTCTCTGAGAATAAACCAAATTATATGATTTTTCTATGTTTTCTTTCATTCTATCTTCATGTACTACCAAATTTTCAACAAGATAATTTGCTTTGTTAAGCATGTAATAAGCTAACATAGTAGCATCTGGTATAAGAACTCTTTCAACTGAAGAGTGAGATATATCCCTTTCATGCCACAACGATATATTTTCATAAACAGCCGACAAATATGACCTTAACATTCTCGACATTCCCGTAAGCCTTTCACACAGAATCGGGTTTTTCTTATGAGGCATAGCTGATGATCCTCTTTGTCCTTTTTTAAACGGTTCTTCTACTTCTAACACCTCTGTTTTTTGTAAATGCCTAATTTCTATAGCAATCCTTTCAATCGACGCTCCTATTAAAGCTAAAACATCAAAAAACTCGGCATGAAGATCCCTTGGTAAAATCTGAGTAGAAACCTTGCAGGGGGTTAGTCCTAATTTTTCTAAAGCAATTCTCTCTATTTCAGGATCTATATTTGCATAATTTCCAACAGCTCCACTGATCTTGCCTTGAGAAATATTATCGATCGCCTTTTCCAAACGTTCGTTGTTTCTTTCTGCTTCAGCAACAAATCCTAAAATCTTTAATCCAAAAGACGTAGGTTCTGCGTGAACACCATGTGTCCTTCCTACCATCACAGTGTACTTATGCTTAAAAGCCAAATTTTTCAAAGTAGCAATATATTTAACTAATTCATTTTTAATAATTTCTCCCGACCTTTTAAGAACCAAAGATAACGCTGTGTCTACTACATCAGACGATGTAAGCCCTTTGTGAAAATATCTCGCCTCATCACCCATACCTTCAGTAACAGACTGTATAAACGCAATCACATCATGATCCACAACTTTTTCCATTTCTAATATCTTGTCAACATCTATTTTTGCCTTTTCCTGTACTTTTTGTGCAGTTCCTTTTGGTGCTTGACCTAATTCTTCAAAAGCCTGTATAACGGCAATTTCTATTTCAAGCCACCTATTGTATTGAGCTTCTAAACTCCAAATATCTTTTATAGGAGACAACGAATATCTTTCTATCACATCAAACACCTCTTTGAGAATTTAATTCCCTTGCACGCTTTGTTGCTTCTTTTACTGCGTCCATAAGAATACCGCGAATACCATGGGATTCTAAATTTTCTATACCTCGTATAGCTGTTCCACCAGGAGATGTAACCATATCTTTCAACTCTCCAGGGTGTTTACCACTTTCCAAAACCATTTTTGCAGCACCAACCAAAGTTCTTGCAGCCAACTCTGTAGAAAGCGCTCTTGGCAATCCCATCAAAACACCGCCATCTGATAACGCTTCTATCATTATATACACATACGCAGGCCCGCTCCCACTCAGAGCAGTTATCGTATCCATCATTTCTTCCTCTACAACAAAAACCGTACCCACACTTTCCAAAATACCTTTTACTATAGTTAAATCTTCTTCTGTTACATTTTTCCCACTACAAATAGCTATTACTCCCTCTCTTACCAAAACAGGCGTGTTAGGCATCGCTCTAATTATTCTGCACGATGTCGGCAAAGCCTTTTCCAAATGCCCTAAAGTTATTCCCGCGGCAATAGATATCACTATCTTACCATCACATAACGTCCTTATTTCTTCCAACACCTTGTTGATAATTTGCGGCTTTACAGCAAGTAAAACAATATCAGAAAGTTCAACTGCCTTTGCATTGTTGTTCATGGTTGTTATATTACAAAAGTCAGGATTTTTTTCAACATCATTCACAAAAATATCGGTTCCTATTATCTTATCACTTTCAAGCGTACCTGATTGAACTAACCCTTTCACTAACGTACTTCCCATCTTCCCTAAACCGATTATACACAATCTTTTGCCCACAACTACCTCACCTGCCCATTTCCTAATACTATATACTTTGTCGTAGTTAGTTCTTTTATTCCAATAGGTCCTCGAACATGCAGTTTTTGCGTACTTATTCCCATCTCTGCTCCGAATCCGAACTCTTCTCCATCTGTGAACCTTGTAGAAGCATTCACATACACCGCAGCCGCATCTATCATATTCAAAAACTTTTGTGAAGTTGTATAGTTTTCTGTTATTATAGCTTCCGAATGTTTTGTGCCGTACTTGTTTATATGTCCAATTGCTTCTTCAACACTGTCAACAACTTTAATTGCCATAATATAATCGAGGTATTCACTTCCCCAATCTTCATCGTTAGCTGATTTTATCTGAGGAAGGATCTTTAAAGTACGTTCACATCCTCTCAACTCTACCTTGTTTTCAAAAATCTTATACACTTTTGGCAGAAAAATATCGGCAATAGAACTATGAACCAAAAGCTTTTCTGCAGCGTTACACACAGAAGGCCTACTAATTTTTGCATTTTCCGTAATTTTTAACGCTTTCTCAACGTCTGCATCCTTATCAACATACACATGACAATTCCCCTCTCCCGTTTGAATAACAGGAATCTTTGAATTCTCTATCGTATTTGTTATAAGGGAATGACCACCTCGAGGTATTAATACATCAATGTAATCGTACAACTTCATCAACTCATCAACAGCTTTTCTGTCTATAACGTCTAAAAACTGCACAATATCTTTTGAAAAACCCGCTTCTTCAATAGCAGAATGAATCACATTTACCAACGCAATATTGGAGTTTATCGCTTCAGAACCACCTCTTAAAATAACTGTATTTCCTGATTTTATACACAATGCAGCAGCATCCACAGTAACGTTTGGCCTTGCCTCATAAACTATCGCGATTACCCCTAAAGGAACTATCATCTTTCCAATCAACAACCCATTGGGCCTTTTCCACATTTCAGTAATATTTCCAACATAATTAGGAAGTTCTGCAACCTTTCTAACGCTATTAGCAATATTCACCAACCGATCTTTATTCAAAGTTAATCTATCAAGCAAAGCTTTTGAAATCCCTACTTGCTTTGCTTTTTCAACGTCTTTAGTATTTTCGGAAATAATGTAATCCATCTTATCTTCAATATGCTTAGCAATACTATACAAAATCTTCACTTTTTCATTATCAGAACTCAATCCAAATTCCCCGGAAACAGATTTCGCCTTTTTAGCCTTTTCCAAAACATAACTCTCTAAATCCATAATTAACCCTCCCTTACTTACGTTTGTTAAACCATACTCACTTTGATATATAAAAAATTATATAACAACCATTCAAAATCACCAAATGATTTATTTCAATAATCCTCCAAATCTTCATCACTAATTATTATTTCATTAAAATTTCTTATATAAAACGGCTCGCCCTTGGGGACATGCGGCATCCTTGCCTTTCTTTTACCTATATCATCCCTAACCTTCAAAGAAAGATAATATTTAACATACCCATTGAACTTACCCTTAAAATTAAAATTATCAACTGCACAAAGAAACAAATAACTCAAATTCCCAAACGTATCTTTAAAATCAGTCCTACAATTCTCAGATAACTTATAACTCTCATTTACGATAAACCCTTCATACTTTTCAAATAATCTACCTTTTGCTTTAACATCCCCACTTTGAGCTAATTTTATCAACTGATTGTCACTATACTTACCATAATTAAAATGATTCATCACAAAATCCCTCCTATCCCTGATTTTATTATACGTTCGTATACTAATATAATATATACTATATCAAAAAAACCCATGCTCTGTCAAGAGCATGGGCTATAATGTTACCCAATCAAATTAAATATTTCATTAGTCGTTGTTTCGACGATGATTGCTTCATCTACCTGAGAATCCGCACTTACCAAAACACCTATCAACGATTGCATAACTGGTTCTACTTCAGCTTGAGTTAAAGTATCTAATACCCCGTCTATCGACAATGTTTTACTCTTTTTTTCAACAGGATCATAAAACTTCATTTGCAACCTCTTCATACTAAAAACCCCCTTTAAATAGATTTTTTATCCACTTTCTCAAAGGTTATTAAACAATTTGATACTCTTCTGCGAAGATATACGCAGCGTTAGTGTTCTCACAAAGACTAACTAATCCTTGAAGAGCAGTTTTAATATCTGTTTCTACGTCTGTGAATAAGTCAAAGGATTTAGAAGTTTTCTTCTCTTTGCCGTCCACAAAATTTACCCAAACGATCTTTGCCTTCCTTGAAGTTAAGTTCATTGCCATAGATACCACCTCCTAAATTTATTGAGTTACTACGTCTTCCTTCCTACCCGATTTTGGAAACAACAACGCTACAACTCCATCAATCAAAACAGAAATAACAATATCCAAAATCGGAGAGTATTTACCAATAGACTTCAAAAACTCCCTAACAGCTTGCATTACAATTTCCTTTTTCTTTTTTCCATTACCAGGCATCTCAACCATCCTAACAAGATCAGGAATCAACCCAATAATCTCTTTCAAAACATCAGCTCCTTTACAATAAAAATTTATATACCTATCAACTCAGCTACATATTCTCTCTCACTAATAGTATCCGTAAAATGGTATACATTTGTTATCAACGATAAGAAAATAAATAAAATTGCCCTTTGCTTTTATAATGGGTCCAGGGCGAAGCCCTCTTCCCCCTACTTTAAAGTATCAATCAAGTTAAAAAATTACTTAATACCTTTAAAAACAAAGTTTTTGAATTTAAAACGGGTCCAGGGCGGAGCCCTCCACCACATCGTTCACGGTTTCAACCGAAAAATAATCTTTTGAATTTAAAGCGGGTCCAGGGCGAAGCCCTCCTCCTCTCTTCTTTAAAGTATCAATCAAGTTAAAAATTATTTAATACATTTAAAAACAAAGTTTTTGAATTTAAAACGGGTCCTGCTCGGAGCCCCTCCTCACATCGTTCACATTTTCAACCACAAAATAATCTTTTAATTTTAAAAGTGGGTCCAGGGCAGAGCCCTCCTCCTCTCTTCTTTAAAGCATCAATCAAGTTAAAAAATTATTTAATGCCTTTAAAAACCAAGCTTTGCTTTTATAATGGGTCCAGGGCGGAGCCCTCCTCCCACCTCTTTGGCAGCATTAGCTGCTTTTACAAACGATTTTTAGATAAAACGTTTTCTTGTTATACAATAAATAAATTTTTGATTTTATAAATGGGTCCAGGGCGAAGCCCTCCACCACATCGTTCACGGTTTCAACTGCAAAATAATCTTTTGATTTTAAAAGTGAGTCCAGGGCAGAGCCCCTCACCACATCGTTCGCAGTTTCAACCACAAAATAATCTTTTGATTTTATAAATGGGTCAAGGGCGAAGCCCTCACCCCCTACTTTGAAATATCAATCAAGTTAAAAAATTACTTAATACCTTTAAAAACAAAGTTTTTGAATTTAAAACGGGTCCAGGGCGGAGCCCCCACCAAATCCTTCACGGTTTCAACCACAAAATAATCTTTTGAATTTAAAAGCGGGTCCAGGGCGGAGCCCTCTTCCTCTCTCGGTACAAGTACCGAAAAGTTAAAAAATTCAGGTAGTGCTTTAGAAATAATGATTTTTAAAAATAAGGTTTTGAATTTAAAATGAGTCCAGGGCAGAGCCCTCCTCCTCTCTTCTTTAAAGTATCAATCAAGTTAAAAAATTACTTAATACCTTTAAAAATAAAAAGCTTTGCTTTTATAAATGGGTCCAGGGCAGAGCCCTCCCTCCCTCCGCTACATCGTTAAACATAACAATAAACTCACAAAAAAATCATAATAAAAATTTAATAAAAATTTAATAAAAATTTGACTTTTATAAAAAAATAATGTTATAATTTCTTCAGAAGTTACAAATATTAACACATGGCAACATTAAGTTCGCAAACTTTAATTTTTTGGCAAAAAAAGGGGGTGAAAAATATGTATATCGACATAGTAACCCATCTACTACCCGCAGTAGATGACGGATCCCGAACCCTTGAAGAAACTCTAAAAGAGTTAAACAGATACAGACACAATAACATAACCCATGTAATATTCACCCCCCATATAAACCACCCAACAATAAAAACAGATATAACCAAAATAAAAGAAAAATATGCAGAACTTAAAGATACCATCGAAAAAAATACCGGCGTAAAAACTTATTTAGCTTCACAGTTCTACGTTACTCCTAAAGCTACTGAATTCATTCCATACAATGAAAAATTTGTCTTTGTAGAGTTTGCAATAGACACATTGCCGATGTATGCATTTGATAGCATATTTAATTTACAATTAGACGGATACGACGTCGTTTTACTACATGTAGAAAGATACCAATGGCTGATCGAAAATAAAAACGTAGTAAGACGTTTAAAAGAAATGAATGTGTTATTCGAAATGAATTTTGAAAGATTAGACACGAAAAACGCAAAATATTATTTAGAAAATCATCTTGTTAATTTTTTAGCAACCAATAACCATTTAAAAAAAGATCAAAACGAAATAGACTTAACCCTATTCAGTAAATATGCCCGTATTACCGAAAAAGCTTTCGATATACTAAATATTTCAACTGTATCGCCTTAAAAAAATTTAATGCTCTTTTAATAATCGTTGTGTTATAATATTTGTACAATCAATGTGCAATTTGCACTCCATTCGTACTTGTAGAAATGTACAACCTGTACATCTTTGGTATTCCGATTAGAAAACCATCGAAACTTAAATTTCAAAGAATGTAGAGACGACCAATTTGTGCGTCTCCAATGGGTCCAGGACAGAGCCCTTCTCTCACCTATTTAGCAGCCTTAGCTGCTTTTACAAATGATTTTTAGATAAAACGTTTCCTGTTATACAATAAATAAATTTTTGATTTGATAATGGGTCCAGGGCAGAGCCCTCCTCCCATCTCTTTAGCAGCCTTAGCCGCTTTTACAAACGATTTTTAGATAAAACGTTTCCTGTTATACAATAAATAAATTTTTGATTTGATAATGGGTCCAGGGCAGAGCCCTCCTCCCATCTCTTTAGTGGCCTTAGCTGCTTTTACAAACAATTTTTAGGTAAAACGTTTCCTGTTATACAATAAATAAATTTTTGATTTGATAATGGGTCCAGGGCAGAGCCCTTCTCCCACCTCTTTAGCGGCTTTAGCCGCGCTAATAAATTATTAGGGGGTACCTCGAAAAAAATGAAAAAATTAATTTTCCAATTTCTCGACATAATAATTATCTTTTCTTTCAACACTTTTCTTTTAGAATTACCCTTACCAATTACTATAATCTCATCACTAATAATATACCTTGGAATCTACTCCTTCAGAGTATACGAAACACAAACAATGAAAAGCTATACAGAATCATTAATAAAAACCACTGTTGGAACTCTCATCAGTTTCATACTTATATTAATTCTTTACTTCTTTCTCAACAAATACTTCAACAGATACTTTTTCCTTTCAAACCTATTATTTACGATATTAATCTTGCCAATACTGCACAAAATAGAATATAATATATACGAAAAAAGCATGCCTATAAAAAACTACCTTGTTATCGGAAGAAAAGAAGAAATAGGCCACATAATGCAAGAAATCTCAGAAAAAACACTAAACAAAATCGTGTTTACCCAATACATAAACCCAGATCCAATAACCCTTGATGAAATAATAAAACAAAATAAGCAACAAACCAAATCACAAATAATCCACGGCATAGTTATAACAGACCCAGAACTAGAAAAACATGTAAAACCACAAATACAACACTACAAAGAAGAAGGCATGGAAATAGAATATCTACCCAATATGGCAGAAAAATACCTAAATCGCATACCAATAGAAGTAGCTCAAAAATTTAAAGAATATTATGAAGTGATATTTAATAATATAAAAGAACATCCTTCTAAAAGATTTCTTGATATAACAATATCAACTATTGCATTAGTTATACTATCTCCAATTATTCTAATTCTTTCAATTCTCATTCTCTTAGAAGATGGAAAGCCTGTTGTTTATAAACAGCAAAGAGTAGGCTTAAATGGAGAAAAATTCACGATGCATAAATTTAGAAGCATGAAAAACAAAACCGATCAAAACGAAGCAAAGTTTGCAACTGATGAACAAGACAGAATTCTCAAAATAGGAAAAATAATGAGGCCTATAAGACTTGACGAAATATTACAATTTTATGATATTTTAATAGGTAAAATGTCTTTTGTAGGACCAAGGCCAGAACAGATCCCATTGGTTGAAGAATACAATGGACTTATCCCTTTTTACTGGGCAAGACACAAATTAAAACCAGGATTAACAGGCTGGGCACAAATTATGTATAAGTACTCAGCTTCTTTAGAAGAAACAAAAATGAAACTAAGCTACGATCTTTACTATGTCAAAAATAGAGACATATTCCTTGACTTAAATATTATAATCAAAACCATAGAAGCAGTAATATGGAGAAGAGGAGCGGTGTGAATGCAGGGCGATTTTTCAGTTTTGATGTCAATTTATATAAAAGAAAAAGCTGAATATTTAGATAGAGCATTAAGAAGTATTCTTGTGGAACAAACATTAAAACCTAAAGAAATTGTTATTATAGAAGATGGCCCTATTACAATAGATTTAATAAATATACTCGACAAATATAAAAACGAATATCCTAATATTATTAAATCTGTTGTTTTGAATGAAAACAAAGGTTTAGGTGATGCATTAAATATTGGCCTTGAGGCAACTTCTTATGATATAGTAGCGAGGATGGATGCAGATGATATATCTCTCCCTGAGAGATTTGAAAAACAATATAGATTTTTTGTTTCTAACAAATATGACGTTGTCGGTACAAATATTTTAGAATTTGAAACTAATGAAGACAATATTGTTGGGTTCAAAAAGGTCCCAGAAAATCATTCTAATATTTTGAAGTATGCAAAGTTAAGAAATCCCATAAATCATCCTTCTGTTATGTTTAACAAGAAAGCTGTTTTAGAAAGCGGAAATTATCAAAAAATAAATGGTTTTGAAGATTATTATTTATGGGTGAGGATGTTAAAAAAAGGATACAGATTTTATAATATTCAAGAACCTTTGCTAAAATTTAGAACTGGTAAAGAAACGATAAAAAGAAGAGGTGGATTAGAATATTTCAAAGATGAAAAAGCTTTCTTTAAAAAATTGCTAGAGATTGAATTTTTGAATCATTTTCAATATTTTACCTCCTTATCCATCAGATTTTCTTTTCGTATTGTACCTGAAAATTTTAGATTGTTTGTTTACAAAAAGTTTTTAAGAGAAAAAAAAGAATGATTTTTTCCTTGAAAAAACAATAGGCATAAGAATAATTCTACTCAATAAAAACACTAGTTTCAGAAAAAACTTTTGATTTGAAGGAACCTTAAGAATTTGTTATTAACATTTTGGAAGATGTAATAGCCCGAATGGATTCCGATGATATCAGTCTAACAACTCGTTTTGAGAAACAATTAAAAATCATAAAAGCGTATGAGCTTTAAAACCGAAATAAGAAATAGATTGCTTTTGATTACCGTTTTTATCGTAAACAGGTTTAGAGTTAGAAACAGGTTTAACGCCAAAGTTAGCTTGGATAGGACGAGAATAATACTCTTTTTGATTCATGAATTTACCATGACTCTTTTTGTTGTTAAAGAAAGAACGAAAAGAGATAGGATAAGAATCGATACACAGATTATTAGGATCGAAAATGCCCTCATCAATACCCTTTTGAATAGAGTGAGCAATAATCTCAAACAAAAAAGAAGTATCAAATTTCTTTTTAAAGACAGAGAAAGTAGCCTCAGAAGGAACAAAGTTATTGATAGGATCAAATCCAATAGCTTGAGCGAATTGAGGATTAGTTCTAAGGAAATAAATCAATTCTCTAGTATTAAACTATTTAACCTTTTATACGAACAAAATAAGGATAGACTGATTAGAATAACCTAGTTTACCACGCTTATGGTTAAAATTAGGAACAACAGACCAATCGATAACATTGATTAAATCAAGAAGATATTTAGATTCAGAATGTACATTAAGATATTGATCATAAACGAAATCGAAATAAAGTTGAGAAGCATTAGAGTAGTAAGACATTTGTAAAACCTCATTACGATTTAGTGAATTAATAATACCAAAGAGATTATATCGTAAGGAGGTAAATGTCAACAACAGGAAGGATTAAACATACGTTAAATTGTTCGTTTTAGAATTTCTAAAGTGACTATTACTATTATACGAGGAGGAACTTTGATGAAGGAAATATATGTCCTTTTTTATAAAAGAAATTTTGAAAAAGGAGGTGGTGCTGAAAGAAGATTTTTAAGACTTTATAATTACATTTCAAAAGAACATGAAAATATAAAAATAAATATAGTTACTAATAAAGAAAATGAAAATATTATTTATAATTTTATTGATAAAAATAATTCTAATATTGAGTGTCACTTTATAAAACAAAAAAACAAATACATAGATTGGTACTATTTTATAGATTTTTTTGAAAGTAATATAGATAATATAAAAAATGTCCATATTATTTCTCCTAACAGAAGTAGTTTTTTCTTATATCTTTACTTAATAAAGAAAAAGATCAATTTATATTTGTCAGTAACTTCTTGCGAAGTAGCGCAGAGAAAATTTAATCATTCTATTTTAAATCGTTTGATGTACAATGTTTTAATAAAAAAATCTTTGAAAATTGATTGGTTATATGATTATTTTGAGATATACTGGAACAATAGAAATATATTAAATAAATCTAATGTCACCCCAAATAGTTTTACCAATTATGATAGTTTGAACCATTTAGAAAATAAAGAAAATTATATAGTATTTTTAGGACAATTAATTGAGGAAAAACAGCCTTTAATGTTACTAGAAGCAATTAATGAAATAAAAGAAACGTTAATCAATAAAAATTGGAAAGTGTATATTGTTGGAGGTGGAAAATTAGAAAATAAAATAAAAAAGTATATTCATAAAAATAACTTAGAAGACATAGTGTTAATGAGATATTCTTTAAATAACGAAGAATTATTATCTAAATCTAAAGTATTTGTTTCTTTGCAAAAATATGATAATTATCCTTCTCAATCCCTTTTAGAAGCTATAAACTTTGAAAATATTATTGTTAGTACCAACGTGGGAAACACAAAACTAATTTTGAATGAGAATGACTCATTTTTAATAAATAATAAAGATGAACTATCTAGATGTTTAGAAAAAATTATTAACGATGAAATAATTATACAGGCAGAGAATTTGTTAAAGTTAAAAAAAGAAGTAATGTTAAAACACAACATGAAAAAAGCAGCTGACTATTTGTACGATTTTTTAAGTTAGTTTTATATATTCGCTTTATTTTTTTCCAATTCTTACAAGGGGTGATTATGAAACTTACAAACCCGCTAGAGCGATAAGGATAAAAACGGATAATGGAACAAAAATTGTGGAAATTTCTTGAGCTCGAAAAGGGTTTAGATTCTCAATGTTATTTGAAGCATTTATGCTTAAATTATATAATCACATGACTTTTTCTGAGATATCTGAAAAATATCATATACCTCAAAATAGAATAGGATGATATTAGATTACTACATTTCACAAGAAATACAAAAACAAGATTCCTCAAAAGAACCAATAAAAATACTCTATGTTGATGAAATAATAAGGAAAAAGCATCATGTTTATCTTACCAATTCTTGGATGTAGAAAGAGAAAAGTTTATGTACATAGCTGGCGGAAAAGATGCAAATACCTTTCTCTACACTATTCAAAGAAAGATACATCCAGAAAAAGGTGATCCAAAAGATATAAAATTCATATGTACGAATATGTCAGTACCCTTTAAGCTGCGGCAAAGAAAGAGTTCCCCAAAGTAAAGATAATATTCGATAAATTCCATGTGATTAAAGAGTGGAATAAACAACTTGACAAAGTCAGAAAAAAAGAAAACAAACTTTATCCCGAACTTAAAAGAACTGAATATTTATTCTTGAAAAGCCTAAAGAATCTAAATAAAAAGAGAAGAGAAGATTAGATGAATTGATGGGATACCAAAATCTTGAAACAGTAAAATTATATGGTATGTTGCTTAAATTTAAAAAGATATTTGATTACAAAAGACGTCTTATGCAGCAAAGTTTTTCAAATGTTACTACAACAAGGTAATGAAATCAAACATACCAGAAATGACTAAAGCATCTAAAACTATTTTAAATCATATAGACATTATCTTTTTAGACATAAAAACAAATATTACTACTGCTAAAATCGCAGGTATAAATTATAAACTTAGAGGTTTTAGGAAAAGAACTTTTGGATTTAAAGCTTTAAAGAATTTTAAAATCATTATTTTTATTGCTGTGGGTAGACTTAATTTAATTTAAGAATACTTGTTCACTCTCTACATAAGAGAAACAAAAAATTATCATCTTTAAAGGAAATGGTAAGGGACTATATCTAAATTGTTAATACAAATTTTAAGAAAATATAATAATTTGAAGGAAACTACTCAATTTTGATTTGTGATTATCTTTGAAATAGTAAAATTATTGTACAAAAACTTTGAAAACTTGGAAGAAAGTCCTTCTATAAAAGATAGAAAGAAGTATTTTATCAATTTATTAAAGCTAGAAATTTTATGTTGAAAGGATCTAACAAATGAGCAATAAATTATTATTTATTTTAGGAGTGCTACTTTTAGGAGTTTCTCTATTTGATGCTTTTCTGGTATATCTTAATGTTGATATTCCATTTAGCGTACTAATAATATTTTTCTTATTTTTAGCCTTATTTTTTTTATTCTTTGAAAAAGTCACAATTTTTAAAGATAGAGATTTTATTTTTTATTTTTTAATTTTATTGATAAGTATTATTTTTACAACTTTTATCAGCACAAACTACAATATTGCAAGTGATTATCTGTTGTACTATGCAAGAGTTCTACAAATATTTGTTATTTTAATTTCATTCTATTTGATTGTAAATAATATCAATTTATTAAAGTTTATAAGAATAAATAGTTTAGTCTACTTTTTGGGTTCTTTGGTATATATTATGATCTTCTGGAAAGAAAGCTTTCTTGCTAGGCCAGAAGGAGTTTTGAACATTTCAGATCATGTAGCTTTTTTAGCAATCATTCTTTTTAATTTAGAAGATACAAAAAAATCTAGATATATACCATTACTCATTTCTTTAATAATACTATTGTTTTATAGTTCCTTTACGTCGATAACTTTTTTTATTTTGACTATATTAGTGAACATAGTATATTCTATTTATTTAAAAAGAAATATTATCTTAAAGATTTTTACAACTCTTGTTTTAATAGTTTTAATTATTTGGGCATTGGTATTTTATATTCAAATCAGTAATCAACCGATTCAATTACAGGGTAATTCTGTTTTTATTAATACTATTAATAAGTATTTAATTAGGATACATTACGTGATAAATCTTGAAGATGCTTCATTAAATGAAAGATTAATTCAATTCAAGGAAGGATTTAAAGTTCTGAAAGAAAAACCAATTTTGGGAGAATTTATGTATGAATATAGGGTGTTCGGAAATACCCGAGGTTATATGCATAATATACTTTCTTATTGGGCAGAATATGGATTAGTAAACTTTTTACTTATTTTTGTTCCTTATTTTATTTACTTGTTTAAATCTTACAAATATTTTGTAAAATACGACAACAAAATTCTAAAAGCATTGTTTTTTTCGGGAGTATATGTTACTTTGATCGTTTTGTTTTCTAGATCTTATGGGCATATGATTTTTTGGATTCATTATGGGTTATTGATGCCTTCTGTCTTGAAGTTTGAACGAGAAATAAAAAATCAACATCAAATAAAGTATGAAACTATATAATTGGACAAACTACAATTAAATATATTCTATTCTAACTACTTTTAAAATTGTACACATTAAAAACGTAAAAACGAGGGATGAGGTGTAGTTTTACTTAAAACAACAAGAAATTGAATGGATAAAAGAGTTTTTCACAAAAATATAATATAAGTCAAGACCTTGTTTTGTTTATTATCCTTGTAGAAGACAAAAGGTTTTTAAGGCATAGAGGTTTAGATTGGATGAATTAATTAGAGTAGTAATTCATAATATAAAAAGCTTAGCTTTAAAAGAAAAAGCAAGCACAATAACTCAATCATTCTCAGTTATCACAGGAAAAAGCAAATGAAATAAAAAGTTTATCAACAAAGTTAATAAAATTATTAAAGCGATAAACATAGAAAAAAATATTTCAAAAGAAGAGATACTCGTTACATATTTAGAAAACGTATATTTTGGAAGGTCTAATTTTGGTATTTATGCCGCAACAGAAAATTATCTTGGAACTTCTGTTTCTGTTTTAAACAAGGCACAGTACTTTTTCTTAGCTGAAATAATTGCTTTACCAAAAATATTTAGAAAAAATCTAGTATAACATATAAAATTGTTCAAAAAATGAACAAAGGTGCAGATAAAAATGGAAGAAAGCGAATTACTAATACTAGAAATAATAGAAAACAACGCTTCAGTAACTCAAAGGGAAATATCTAAAAAGTCTGGACTATCTTTGGGAATGGTTAATCTCCTATTAAAAAAATTTGTCAAAAAAGGACTTGTAAAGCTGGAAAGACTTGATGGAAAAAGTTTCAGATACATATTAATTAACCCCTGAAGGATTTAAAGAAAAAAGCGAAAAGACAATCGACTATATAAAAAGATATTATAATAAAACGTTGATTATTAAACAAAACATAGAAAGAATAATTCAAACTTATGGAAGAAATAGAACTTATGTTCTATTTGGAAACGATAAAGAAATGAAAGAGATAATCGAAGGATTATTGAAAGAATTAGAGGTAGATTACATAACAAAAAACGATCTACAAAACATAGACAATTCTCAAATAATCATGTTCTGGGATATCGATGAGAAAGAAAAATTAAGTGAATTTAAGTGTGAGTTTTTGTTGGGGAGATAGAAAAGATATGAATACAGAAGATGTAAAAAATTATGTAGAAAAATACTTGAAAAGAACGTTTGTTGAACCAATAGAAATCGATGTTAAAAATGGTAGATACACGATAAACAAAACGCTTAGCTTTGAAATCTATGATTTTTGGGACAAAACAGATGAAGAGTTGTTAAATGATTTCGATGATTTTTCTTTCAAAGGAGATAATATAGGAACTATTTTCTTCTTTTTATCAGGATACTGGGAATATACTCATAACAACATAAAAGATGAGTATGGTAGATTTTCCGCTACAGAGAGCTTTAGCTACAAAAAGGGTGTTTTAGAAGAACCTGTAGTCGAGATGCTTGTAGGAAACATAAGAAAAGAATTAAAGCTGAATTATAACAATGAAACCCCAAAAGCTTTTTTGACTCATGATATTGATAATCTAGGATTACCTAAAGGATTTAAATTCATAAAATCTTTAGGAGGAGATATATTAAAACTCAAAATTTAATACAGTGAAAAGCTATTGAGTATTATTACGATAAAGTCATATCTTTCTATTTTGAAGGCTCGATGATAGAAAGTATAGAATCAAATTTTAGGAAATTCGGAGGTACTCAAAAACAATATTTTCATATATATGACAAAAGTATATTAAGAAAATTAAAAGACATCGCAAAAATAATTCTAAAAAGGTAGGAGAATCAAATGAATATTTTATTTATTTCTAGTCTATATCCTGCTTACGAAGGCCATTCGAGAAAAGAGATAACTTATGCGTTACACTACATTGTTAAACACTGGGTCAAAGAACATAATGTAATCGTTATAAGGCCTTATTTTGTTCCTCAAAGGAATAAAACAAAGTATGAAGAATATTTTATTTTAGATGGGGTTAAGATATATAATATACCGGTTCTCAGAATCCCTAAAACAAAAATATATATTTCTTACAGTGAGGTCATAAATAAAGTTCAAAATTTGAACTATCATCCAGATTTTGTTATTGCTCATCATTCTTCCTCTTTTCTATGGGCATATAAATTAGCTAAGAAGTTTAATTCTAAGTTTGTGAGTGGATTGCATCAAAGCGATCTTCATCTTAATTTTTTTGACCAATTTTTTTATAAAAAGAGTTTTAAAAATAGCTATAAAATTGTTTGTAGGTCACAATCTGTGAAAGCACGACTAATAGAAATATTCCCCGAATATCAAGACAAAATTGTGGTGGGAAATTCTGGCATACCAAAACAAATTATCGAGCCTATTTCATTTTTTAAAGAAAAAGCAAACTCCTGGAATAATAAGCATGAAATACATTTTTTAACAGCTTGTACTTTTCACAAATTGAAAAATATTGATGTGAATTTACTAGCTTTGTCAAGTCTTAAAAATTACAACTGGAAATATACAATAATAGGAGACGGCAAAGAAAGAGACAATTTAGATAAATTAGTGAGGGATCTTTCATTGCAAGACAGAGTAAATTTTGTAGGATGGAAATCTAGGGAAGAAGTTTATGAATATATGAAAAATTCAGATGTTTTTATTATGGTTAGTGCCCCTGAAACTTTTGGGATGGCATATTTGGAAGCTATGGCAAAAGCCAACATAGTCGTAGGAGCTAAAGGATGGGGGATTGATGGTATTGTAAAAAATGGAGAAAATGGATTTCTTGTTACTCCACGAAATGTTCCTGAACTAACATCTATCATTCAAACGCTACTTGAAATGAGATACAATGTGGCAAGTAGAATCATTTACAAAACTTGGGACACTGTGAACAATTATACGGAAGAAAAGGTCAGCATGGAATATTTGAGGAATATCCTAGCAGCTGCTACTAACGACTGAACTCAGGGATTTAAATTATAGCACGTAAATTGATTACATCTAGTGTGGGAATTGGTATGTTTAACCTCTGGAAGTTAAGAGAGAAAATTAAAGAAAATGGTCTTGCTTCAGCTGCAAAGAAAACAGCTCGATATATTACATACAAGACTGAAGAATTTTATTTTGACAACCTTGTTCAGCAGATATAACTTTAGGAGATTATTGGGGTAGAGGGAGTAAATATCCTGATTTAGACGATAACCTGCGAGTTTCTCTTTTGTTAATCAATTCAGAAAAAGGGATTTTTCTTTTAGACAGTTGTAAAAAAAGGCTTGAGATTCATGAAGGGGATTTAGAACATGCTATAAAGAATAACCCTTGTATTGTCAAACCAGTTAATAAGCCAAAAGGAAGAGACAAATTTTTTGACGATTTCAATAGTAAGGAGTTTAGTTATGTTATTAAGAAATACATGAGCCCTCCTTCGTTCATTGAAAAACAGGTCATATTTGCTAAACGAGGAATAAATTTCATAAGAAAAAAAGCAAAAAGATTTTTATCATCTGATAACAATAATAAATAAAATTACTCTTTTATATAGTTACTATTTAATATTGAAAATCTATTATATTATAAAAGGTGAAAATAATTGAATCAATATAAATCATTAATTAAAAATTCATTGTTATTTGCAATAGGAAACATAGGCTCCAAAACTATATCTTTTTTTATGCTTCCATTATACACTAGAATGCTAACTACGAGTGATTATGGACAACTTGATGTATTACAAACTACCATTTCATTGTTAATCCCTTTAATTACATTTCAAGCAATAGAAGCAGTTTTTAGATATTCTGTAGATATGAGAGAAAACGAATCTGCATCAAGCGTTTTAATGAATGGAATCCTTCTTTGTTTAATCGGTATGCTAATTGGTTTACTTCTTTTCCCAATCTTTAGAAGGATTGAGCCTTTCTCTTCATACACTTTATTTTTTTATTTAATTTTGTTTTTTTCTATGCTGAATGGTGTTTTGAAACAATTTGTTAGAGGATTGGGAAAAATAAAAACTTTTGTTGCTTCTGATTTAGCTTACACCGCCTCTTTTGTTACTTTTAATATAATCTTTCTTGTCTATTTGAAAATGGGGTTAGAAGGTTATTTTCTTTCTATGGTTTTAGCTCATGCTATTAATATATTTATTTTATTAGTATTTGGGAATGTTTTTAAATATTTGAACATTAAATCTTTTGACAAATCATTTATGAAAACCATGCTTATTTATTCTGTACCTTTGATTCCAAATGGTTTGATGTTGTGGGTTATGAGTGTTTCAGATAGGTACATATTAACATATTATTTAGGATTTGATGCAACTGGCATATATTCTGTTTCATATAAATTTCCCTCACTAATTACGCTTGTAAACAGTATATTTTTCATGGCATGGCAGTTATCTGCAATACAAGAATATGGAAAAGAGGGATATGAAAACTTCTACAAAAATATCTTTGGGGTTTTATCTTCACTTTTATTTCTTGTAACTAGCTTAATTTTGTTAATTCTTAAGCCGTTAATGAGTGTGTTTGTTGCAGATGCGTTTTATGAATCATGGAAGTATGTTCCTATGTTGTTGGTAGGGACCGTCTTTCAAGCATTTTCAAGTTTTTTTGGAACTAATTATACTGCCTCAAAAAAGACTAAGGGTGCATTTACAACTTCAGTAGTTGGGGCTGTAGTTAATATAGTTGTTAATTTTATTTTGATACCTTTTTGGGGGATACAAGCTGCTGCATTTTCTACCCTCCTTGGTTATTTAGCAATGTGGTTAATGAGGGTTTTTGATACAAAGAAATATGTTGATATGAAAATAGATCGGAAGAGTATGAGCATTTCCTTACTTATTATAGGTCTTCAGATTGTAGGGTTGTATTTTATCGAAGAAAATGCGTTATTATTCTTTGCTGTTGAAACTTTGTTAATTGTGTTGTTATTAGTTACACAAAGAAAGTACATA
>NZ_AZRK01000033.1 GCF_002895485.1 Petrotoga sp. 9PWA.NaAc.5.4 | reverse complement strand
CAATCCTAATTCACAAGCATTCATTGAATCACATCATTCAAGCCTTGAAAGAGAGTTTGTTCAACTAAATTCTTTTGAAAATATTGAAGATGTTTTTCAAGCTTACAACGCATATATGTTCTTTTATCATAACTTAAGACCACATGGTTCTTTGAATTATATGACACCGAGTGAATTTAATAAGATGTTCGAGAACAATTCAGATTCTTATTTTAATTCAAAAACTATTTTTGTGAAAAAATGAGATTTCCTTATTTATTCTCCAATAACAGGGGGTCAGGCCGCATCATATGCTAATACCCACGAAACAAATTTGTTTGCTGATTCTATCTTTCCTTTCGTATATGAATGAACTGGTTTACACAGTTTTATTTTGAATCCAAAATCTTTTGTAAATGCTTTCATTTTACTGTTTATCTTTCTACCACTTTCAGTAATATCAACAACCGTTCTCATATTATCAAATAATATCTCTTTAGGAACTCCTCCTGTTTCTTTAAACGCAGAAATTAAACATTCAAATACATCTTGTTGTGTCTTTTCTTTTCTGTATTCAAAATAACAGTACCTTGAGAACCCTAACTTGTAATTAAATACGTTGAATTCAAATGTTTCTCCTGTTCTTGATTGAAGTTTGATATCTTCCTTCCAGTCAACTTGTGCTTGCATCCCAGCTAAAGTTTCAAACCTCGGATGGCCTTTCACTGTTTTCTCAGGTTTCAACTCCTTCCTTTTTACATATTTACTGAAGTTGGAATATGTCCCTACATCTAATCCTTCATCTTTTAATTTCTCATATACTGCTCTTATCGTAACCCCCTTTATCGAAAGCTTTATCTTGATTTCGTTTGAATACTTATCCAATTTGCTTGGTTTCTTTCTTTTCTTTGGCTTACCTTCATATCCTTCATAATACTTTTTCACTGTCCTTCTATCAATCCCATACATCCTTGCTAATTCAGAAAAGTTCGGCTTCATTCCCATCACCTTTATTATTTCTATTTGCTTTTTTAATTCTTTCATCTTTGGTATCCTTCTCCTCCTTTTCTTTCTATTTCCTCTCCTAAAGAAGGATACCATTTTTATGTTCATTTCTGTACATTTTTATTTGCAACTTTTTATACCTTTTTATTTTATCATTTACAAGCAAGAAAGGTGCGAGGAAATATTTAAAAGAAGAATCCAAACAAGATTACACACTTGATATTGAAAAGATAGAAAAAGATGAAAAATATGATGGATATTATGGAATAATAACAAACACGGAATTAAATCCTAAACAAATAT